>JBDGUY010000369.1:0-2104 GCA_039585935.1 Gemmatimonadota bacterium | reverse complement strand
CGGGACCGCATCCACGCGATGCCCAAGACCGACCTTCACGTGCACCTCGACGGCTCTCTCAGGCCTTCCACGATCGTGGAGCTGGCGGACGAGCACGGCATCTCCCTCCCCACGACCGATCCGGAGGCCCTGGGCGAGTACATGTTCGTCAAGGACGCCCGCAACCTCGAGGATTACCTGGCACGCTTCGGGGTCACGTTGTCCGTCATGCAGCACTCCGACGCGATCGAGCGGATCGCCTACGAGCTGTGCGAGGATGCGGCGGCGGAGAACGTGAGGTACATGGAGATCCGCTACTCCCCGATCCTGCTTACCGGGGAGGGGCTTCCGCTTCCCGAGACCGTGGAGGCGCCGCTTCGGGGCATGCGCAGGGCACGGGAGGAGCTCGGCATCGACTCCTCGCTGATCATCTGCGGCATCCGGAACATGGAAGCGGATGTCTCGCGCGACCTGGCCGACCTCACGATCGCCTACAAGAACCGAGGAGTGGTGGCGTTCGACCAACTACCCGGCCAAGAAGCACAAGAACGCCTTCTACATGGTGCGGAACGCCAACGTCAACGCCACGATCCACGCCGGCGAGGCCTACGGACCGGAGTCGATCCATCAGGCCCTCCACTACTGCGGCGCTCACCGCATCGGCCACGGGACGCGTCTGTACGAGGGTCCCGACCTCATGCAGTTCGTCAACGACCACCGGATTCCGCTCGAGATCTGCCTGACCAGCAATGTGCAGACGCGCGCCGTGAGGGACTTCGCGAGCCACCCCGTGCGGCTCTACTTCGACCGGGGCCTCGTCGTGAGCCTGAACACGGACAACCGGCTGATGAGCGGGACCACGGTCACGAAGGAGCACCTCCGCGCCTGGAAGCACCTCGGCTTCACCCTCGATGAGATCGCCGAGCTCGTTCTGAACGGCTTCCGGAGCGCCTTCCTGCACCACGCCGAGAAGGAAGCGCTGCTGGCCGAGGTGGAGCCGGAGATCCGGAGGCTGGCCGCCACGTAGGTGCAGCACCGCCACAGCGTTGGCTGGGCCAATTGTCATATACGTCTTTACGCGCGCGTTACATCCGTGTAGCATCCATTTAGGTGTATCGACACCCTGCTCCACCACCTTGGAGACGCGATGCGCTATCCGCCCTGGTTAGCTAATCTCGCAGAGACGCTCACCTTTACCACGGACTCACACCCATCCACCCCGCACTCGTGAGGTCCCCATGAGTAAGAAGCTTGTCAGAGCCATCCTGTCCATCGGACTGGTCGCCATCGCGGCGCTGGTGACGGCGGGCACGGCCTGGTCCCAGGTCGTGACCTCGGAGATCCGCGGCACCGTGACGGATCCGGAGGGCAACCCGCTCGAAGGGGTCCAGGTGATCGTCACGGACACCCGTACGAACAAGACGTCCGGGACGCTCACGAGTGGGAGCGGCCGGTACGCCGTGCTGCACCTCAACCCGGGTGGGCCGTTCACCGTCCAGGCGCAGAGCATCGGCTACCGGACACAGATCCAGACGGGTATCGCGGTCACGCTCAGCCAGGCGAGAACCGTCAACTTCCTGCTTTCCGTATCGGCCGTCGAGGTGGAGGCCCTCACCGTCGCGGTGGACGCAGCAGAGGCCGCCGTGTTCAGTCCGGAGCAGGTCAGTCAACCCAGATCTCGCAGGAGGAGGTCGAGACCTTCCCGACCCGGAGTCGGAACATCCTGGAGCTGACGCTCCTGTCGCCGTACGCGAACGTCTTCGAGGACGCCCCGTCGATCGCCGGGAAACCGAACCGGTACAACAACTTCCTGATCGACGGGGCCGTCACCAACGACTTCTTCGGAGTCGGAGAGGGCGGGGCTCCGGGCAGCGACACCAACGCCAAGCCGATCTCCTTGCTGGCGGTGGAGCAGATGCAGATCCTGGTGGCGCCGTTCGACGTCCGGCAGTCCAACTTCACCGGCGGGCTCATCAACGTGGTCACCCAGGCGGGCACCAACGAATGGACGACCAACGCCTTCGTGAACTACTCCAGCGATGCCCTGACCGGGAAGATCGGTGACAGCTCTCTCGGCGACTTCAACGACACCCAGTTCGGCCTCGCCTTCGGCGGCCCGATCGTC
>JBDGUY010000368.1:0-2292 GCA_039585935.1 Gemmatimonadota bacterium | reverse complement strand
AGCTACCAGAAACTGAGCGAGAACGGCCTCCAGGGTGCGCAGGTAGGCGAACCGGGCGATGGAGCCGACTCGCCGCTCGCGGACCCGTTCGATTCGTGGACGACCGGGCTGAGCCTGAGCTGGGAAATCGACCTGTTCGGCAGGATCCGGCGCACGGTCGAAGCGGCCGACGCCCAGCTGCAGGCGTCGGTGGAGGACTACCGGGATGTCCTGGTGACGCTGTACGCGGAAGTGGGCTCGGCCTACGTCGATACACGCGCCTTCCAGACGCGATTGGATTTCGCCAATCAGAACGTGGCCGCCCAGGAACACAGCCTCGAGTTGACACGTGATCGGTTCAACGCGGGACTCACGTCGGCCCTCGACGTCGCGCAGGCCGAGCAGAACCTGGCTCAGACGAAATCGACGATTCCGGCGCTGGAGATCGGGCTCGAGGCTGCGCTCAACCGGCTGGCGGTACTGCTCGGCGAAGCGCCGGGCTCCCTGCACGACGAGTTGCAGGAACACGCGGGCCTGCCGCAGCCCGACGACAAGGTAGCTTACGGGATACCCGCCGATCTGCTGAGGCGCCGGCCCGACATTCGACAGGCCGAACGCCTGCTGGCATCCCAGACGGCGCGAATCGGGATCGCAACCGCCGATCTGTACCCCACACTGTCGCTCGGGGGAAGCATCGGTCTCGAGGCGCTCGATTTTGAAAACCTCGGTGAGAGTGGCAGCGTGTTCTGGAGCATCCTCCCGAAGATCAGCTGGCCGATATTCACGGGCGGCAAGATCAGGAATCAAATCCGGGCCGAGGAGGCGCGGACGGCCCAGGCACTGGCGGCCTACGAGCAGACGGTGCTCCGGGCGCTCGAGGAAGCGCAAAACGCGCTCGTGGCCTATGGGCAGGAGAAGATGCGGAGGGACCGCCTGCTGGAGGCGGTGAACGCTTCACAACGTGCCGTCGACCTGGTGGAGACCCAGTACCTGTCCGGACTCACAAACTTTCAGAACTTTCTGGACTCGCAGCGCTCGCTGTTCCGGCAGCAGGAATCGCCCTCAACCGGGCCCTGGGTGGCGGCTGGTCGCCCGGCCAGGCCGAGGTGACGGCAGCTGCGGCCGAGGGAGCGACTCCTCCTCCGGTTGGAGGTGACAGGTGAACCAGGGCGTCAGGTCTTCAGAATTCACCAGAGATCGAGCGAGCTACTCAATGCATACGCATGGCATTCTGTTCGTGTACGTGATGGCGGCAACGATCCTGATCACGGGCTGCGGGGGCGATGACGGTCCGATTCGGCAGCCCCCGGAGGTCACGGTTCGGCAGCCGATCGTGCGTCCGGTTCAGCCGTTCGTCGACTTCACCGGGACGACCCGCTCAACCGAGTCCGTCGAGATTCGGGCTCGTGTCGGGGGCGTGCTCGAGCGGCAGCTGTTCGCTTCCTCCGACATCGTGAACGCGGGGGACGTCCTGTTCATCATCGAGCAGGAGCAGTACGAAGCAGCACGTGATGAGGCCGTGGCCATGCTTCGCTCAGCCGTCGCGGACTCGGCCCTCAAGGAATCCAATCTCGAGCGGATTCAGATCGCGATCGAGACCAACGCCGTCAGCCGGCAGGACCTGGACCGTGCCCAGGCCGAGCGAGACGCGGCGGTAGCGGTGGTGCTGGGTGCGCGCGCCAGTCTTTCCAGGGCTCAGCTTGACTACGAATACACGACCGTGCGCAGCCCGATTACGGGACAGGTCGGTCGGCGCCAGATCGATCCAGGGAACCTGGTGGGCTACGCAGAGCAGACGTTGCTCACGACCGTGAACGCGATGGAGCCGATTTACGTCTTCTTCAACGCCCCGGAGTGGGTCGTCCTGCGGATGCTGCGGGCGCTGGAGGAGGTCGAGACAGGCGAGGACGACACCTCGGTCATGGACACCGTGATCGAGGGAGACGGAGAGCTGGATGAGACGGCGGTGCAGGCGCAGAAGCAGGTCGTGAAGGTGCTGGTCGGCACGGCAGCCGACGAGGATCGGTTCCCGTTCGAGGGCTACATCAACTTCATCGGCAATACGGTGGATCCGAGCACCGGCACGATTGAACTGCGGGCCCTGTTCGACAACGAGGACCACCTGCTGTTCCCGGGCCTGTTCGTGCGTGTCCGCGTTCTCGCTCTCCAGGCGGAGGACGCCTTGCTCGTGGACGAACGGGCCATCGGCACCGACCTGGGCGGCAAGTACATGTACCTGATGGGCGAGGGCAACGTTGTCGAGCGCCGCTATGTAACGGTCGGGCAGCCGCAGCCGGATGGGACGATCGTCGT
>JBDGUY010000367.1:0-2788 GCA_039585935.1 Gemmatimonadota bacterium | reverse complement strand
CAGTGTTCCCTCCTGCCAGGTCGTCTCGGTCGTCGTGCTGGTTCCCATACCCATGCTCATACCTGGTCCCATCCTGCCGTATCCGCCACCCCAGCCGGTGCTCATGGTGTTGAACGAGCTGCGGTCCTGGGACGAGACCTGGTAGCTGATCGCCAGGTCCCCACCGGAACTCACCTTCCGAAGGCCCTTCGACGCCAGCTGAGAGTCCACGGCCTGCTGAATGCGGGCGCTGTTGATGTCGTTCGCGCCAGTGCCCTGGGACTGGTCCCAGTCCGTGCTGGTCGAGATTCCGCTGCCGCAGGCGGCGAGTCCGACGGCGAGGCCGGCTGCAAACAATGCATGAGTCTTCACTACGTGTCCTCCTTTACGTGATCTGCTAGAACTACATGAGCAGAAGATACGGATTCGACAGCAGTCGATTCAAGTCAATCTGAGATGCGATCGCACATGGACGCGTCAGCGATTGGCCGCAAGCTACTGGAGCTGCTCGAGTTCGCCTTCGATTCGTTCCCACTCGGCCACGAGCTGAACGTACCGTCGATCGCCTCGACTCGGGATTCGGCCGTCTCGATCCGACCCGTGATCTCATCCCGGCGTCCGGTCAGCGCCCGGGTCCGGTCCGTTTCGCCCGCTGAACCTGCACCCTTCCTCTGCTTCTTCCGGCTCTTCGCCGGGGTGGAAGTGCTCTCGGGCGCGGAGCCAGCTTCGCTCGAAGCCTTCTTCCCCCGCTTCTGCGCGCGGGCCTTGATCACCACGGTATCCACGTCCAGGTGATCGTCTCCGCAGTCGTGGACATACGCCTCGTACGTGCCCTGGTAGTCACGGATTCCGTCCGGCGTGATCTCCACGATCCGGTTGGCGAGCTGCGATACGAACCACCGGTCGTGCGACACGAAGATCAGCGTTCCATCGAACTGTTTGAGGCTGTCGACCAGCGCCTCGATCGACTCGAGGTCCAGGTGGTTCGTCGGTTCGTCGAGCACCAGGACGTTCGGACGCTCGATCGCGAGTTTGCAGAACACGAGCCTTGCAGCCTCGCCCCCTGACAGCGCTTCGAGCTTCTTCTCGGCCTCGTCGCCCGAGAACAGCACACGTCCCATCTCTCCCCGGATGAATCCGATCGTCTTGCCCGGACAGAACGTCGAAATCCAGTCCTGCGCCGTGTGATCCGGGCTCTCGAATTGCTCCTGGTGGTCCTGAGCGAAGTAACCCGGGTGCGTCTCGTATCCCCATTTGACGCTACCGGCGTCGGACTCGAGATCCCCCATGACGATCTTGAGAAGCGTCGATTTTCCGATTCCGTTCGGCCCCATGATCGCGATCCGGTCACCCCGATTCACGGTCAGGTCGACTCCATGCAGCACCTCGTTATCGCCGAACGCCTTCCGGATGTCCTTGATCTCGAGCACTTCACGCCCGCTGTGCCGTTTCTCCTCGAACCGGAACTTCGGATAGCGCCGGGAGCTGGTAGGCAGCGACTGGAGGGAGTCGGACTTCTTCTCGATCAGGCGCAGTTTGCTCTGCGCCTGGCGGGCCTTGCTCGCCTTCGCGCGGAAGCGGTCCACGAACTGCTGGTGATGCGCGATCTCCCGTTCGCGGCTCGCGATCTCCTTTTCGCGGCGGTCTCGCTCCTCCTGCTTGCCTCGCAGGAAGTCGTCGTAATTGCCCCCGTACATGGTGACGGTCTGATAGTCCACGTCCAGGATGTGCGTGGAAATGTTGTTGATGACCGCCGGCCCCGGGAAATCCCGCAGGAACTTCTCCAGCCAGCGAATCGAGAGGATATCCAGGTGATTCGTCGGCTCATCCAGCAGCAGCACATCCGGCGAGCCGGCCAGCGCCTGGGCGAGCAATACGCGTAGCTTGAACCCGCCGGAGAGAGTGGACAGCGGTTGGCGATGGACTTCCGTCGGGAGTCCCAAACCCTCCAGAATCTCTGCTGCCCGGGCCTCGGCGGCGTAGCCGTCGTGCCGCTGGATCGTCTCCTCGAGCACGTAGAATCGCTCGGCGTCGAACTCTTCCTCGTCCGCTTCGAGCAGCGCCTCCTTCTCGACCATCGCCTGCCACAGTTCGGCGTTGCCCATCATCGTCACCCCGAGGATCTCCTCGTCTTCGTACAGGAACTGGTCCTGCCGCAGGATTCCGAGCCTGGCGTTCTTCGGGATCGATACGGAACCCTCGGATGGATCGAGTTCGCCGCTCAGGATGTTCAGCAGCGTCGTCTTTCCCGAGCCGTTGGCGCCGATGAGCCCGTAGCGCTCGCCCCGGTTGAGCTGGAACGATGCGTCGGTGAACAGCGTCTGGTCGCCATACCACTTGCCGAGCGATGAAATCGAGATCATGGGGGGGCATACTACACGGAATGTCCCGGACACGCACAGGGAACGGACGGAAGTCGCCGTCGATCCCCGCGCAGCCTACATTCAGGTGTCGCGATCACACCCCCTCCTCGCGCGACATCGTCCCCGGGACGCTCCCGGAGGAGTACCTGCGATGACGGTCAACCTGTACGCCGCCTGGGTCTGTTTCCTGTTCGGCGCCCTCGCCGGGGCGACCACCGGCCTGTTCTTCCACGGTGAAGAATGGCTCGGCGGGTACACGGCCTGGCGGCGGCGCATGGTGCGGCTCGGGCACATTGCCTTCTTCGGGATCGGCCTGCTGAACCTGGCCTTCGCGCTCACGGCCGAGTCTGTCGGGCTGACGTCCGGGCTGGAGCTGCCGTCGTACCTGCTGGTAGTCGGGGCAGTAGCCATGCCCGCCGTGTGCTACCTGTCGGCATTCCGCGATG
>JBDGUY010000366.1:0-2196 GCA_039585935.1 Gemmatimonadota bacterium | reverse complement strand
GGCCGCGAGCCACGGCGTGCTGCGGCCAGCCAGGAAGTAGTCGTCGAGGTTGCGCTGACCGCGGCCCAGGCGGCCGCCCAGCCAAACGGTGAACGCGAAATAGGCGAGAACGACACCCCAATCAATCAGGGCGGCAGACACGCTTCACACCTCCGCTCGATTCTCGAGGACGGCTGCCGGAGCGGGGCGCCTCACCGTCCCCCGAACCGCGCCTCGATCTCCGCCTCCGCCGCCTCGTCCCACGGATCGTCGTCGATCGCGGGGGCGACCCGGTACAACCAGGACAGACCGCGCGGGCCCGCATACCCGTCGGGCTCGAGGAAGACCGGGTCAGCGAGAACCTCTGCCAGTGACTTGATCACGAATCCGTCCGCCACCAGCGCGTCGATCACCGTGCCGGCATGGTCAGAGGCGAGGGCGTTGGCGTGCAGCAGCAGGACCTGGCCTGTCTCCCGGCCGAACCGCTCCCGCGCCACGGAGCGGAAATGCCGGGATGCCTCCATGATATGGTCGACGTAGGCCTCCGCGATCTCTGCACCGAGCTCCGCGTCAGAATCCTTCAACGCCTGGTCATAGGCGCGCACCAGCACCCACTCGGAGTTGTCGATCGTCACGTGGGCGTTGCGGTAGCCCATGGAGTCAAGCGCCGCCGCCACCGAATCGCGCACGGTCACCGTCGCCCCCTCGTGGAGCAGCGGATAACGGAACCAGCGGATCGAATCACCGGTCAGTGCGTGCATGCGATCGTCGCACCGTCGGACGTCCTCGATCCAGGCCCCGGGGTCGGTCCGGTTCAGGTCCATGTGGGTGGACGAGTGATTGCCGAGCTCGAATCCGGCAGAGCGCCAGAGACGGATCGCCGCGTCGTCGGGTAGCAGGTTTCCGCAGGTCACCAGTCCGACTGCCGGCACGTCCCGAGCCTCGAGCGCCGCGAGGAGCCTCGAGGTTCGCTCGAGAATCTGCACCCGGTCGATCGTCCGTCCGTTCCAGGGAAGGTCGTCGAAGGTCACGGCGAGCGGGACGCCGGCGCTGAAGTCCAGACCGTCATCGCGGGCGGCCGCGCCACCCTCGGAACAGGCAGTCAGGAGAAGCGCCGCGATCGCTGCCAGATGCATTGATCGCGGCACGCCCACCGTCAGTCCTTACGTCCGATTTCGATCATCCGCTCGACGGCGGTGAGTGCGCGCAGCCGCAGCTCCTCTTCGAGGTGGATCTCGTACTGGAGGTTCTGCAGGGAGGCGAGCGTCTTCTCGAGCGTGATCTTCTTCATGTGCGGGCAGATCGTGCACGGACGGACGTCTTCTCGAGCGTGATCTTCTTCATGTGCGGGCAGATCGTGCACGGACGGACGAATTTCAGTTCCGGGTGCGCCTCCATGACGTTGTCCGACATCGAGCACTCGGTGACCATAATCACGTGATTCGACTTCGCCTCGTCGAGGTAGTCGATCATCGCGGTCGTCGAGCCGACGAAGTCGCACACGTCGCACACCTCGGGCGAGCACTCTGGATGCGCGATCACCTCGATTCCCGGATACTGCGCGCGGTATGCCTCGATCTCTTCCACGGTGAACTGCTCGTGCACCATGCAGCGACCCTTCCACAGGATCACGTCGACGTCCGTCTCCTTGGCGACGTTCATCCCCAGGTACTCATCCGGCAGGAAGATCACCCGGTCAACGCCCAGCGATTCCACCACGGCGACGGCGTTGGCCGAGGTGCAGCAGATGTCCGTTTCCGCCTTGATCGCCGCCGGCGTATTCACGTAGGTGACGACCGGCACTCCCGGATAGCGCTCCTTCATCAATCGCACGTCGGCCGGCGTAATGCTCTCGGATAGCGAACAGCCGGCATCGAGGTCGGGAATGAGGACGGTCTTCGAGGGGTTGAGGATTTTCGCGGTCTCGGCCATGAAGTGGACGCCGCAGAACACGATCACGTCCGCTTCGGCGTCCCTGGCGATGATCGACAGGCCCAGCGAGTCACCCACGTAATCGCTGATCCCGTGGAAGATCTCGGGCACCATGTAATTGTGCCCCAGGATGATCGCGTTCTTTTCCTTCTTCAGCCGGTTGATCTCGTAGATCAGCGGCGCGTGCAGCTCCCACTCGAAGCGGGGGACGGAATCCTTGACCTTCTCGTATATCGACTCGGTCGCCGCGGCGACCTCGGGAGTGAACGTAAGGGTCTCGGGCAT
>JBDGUY010000365.1:0-3183 GCA_039585935.1 Gemmatimonadota bacterium | reverse complement strand
GCTCCCCATTCGCGAGCGAGATCTTCGGCGTTCCAGCCGTTCATCGAGAGAAACTGGGGCGATGCGGAGTCGATCCAGGTATCGGGGAACGGGTGTCCCGCCCAGGATCTGCCGAACACCAGCAGGTACAGCGGAGTCATGAGCGACGACCACCCTCCACCGTTGCCACGCACATCGACAACTAGATGCTCGCTTCCTCGTTCCCGCATCGCGGCCAGGAGATCGACGACCGTGGCCGTGAAGCAGGGAATCCCGGCGAGCGCACTGTCGAGATCCTCGGGCGGGTCGGAGTCCAGATACCGGTCATAGTAGCGGGATACGTACACGGGGAGGTCGCTGCGTCCCTTTGCCTCCTCGAACGCTTCCCGTCCTTCGATCGATCGCAGCCGAAGATATCCGGTCCCGGACGGCTCGAGAATCCTCCATTGGATGGGGCCCACCTGCCCGGCGTCTCCTTCCGTGTCCACCCCGGATTCCGACCGCTCGTTCCAGCTCCAGCTGTTCGACGCGGCGTACGGGAGGACTTGCCGTCCAAGTAGTCTCGCGGCGAGCCGCTGCGACCTCAGCGCCCGGGTGAGCTCCCGCGCGGCGCCGTAGTCGTTCTCGGCCGGGAGTATCGACCGTGCGTCCACGCGCAACGTCTCCACCGACCTTCCCTCGACCTGCGTCAGGCGGTGCCCTGCCAGGTCCTCGTATCCGCTCGCTGCACGGGCGATGTAGATCGCATCTGTTGTGATGCCGAAGCGCACCGGGAGCACGGCTGGTGGGGCGCCACCGTCGACAGGCTGCGGTGGCGTCAGCCGTGTGTGCCCGTCTCCGAGCTCCGCGATCATCGGAAGGAGCAGGTCGTGAATCTCCAGGGCGCTCAGCCCGGAGTCGGGGACCTCGGACAGGAGTTCCCGAGCCATGCGCTTGAACTCGAGCTTACCGCCGTACGCGGTGTAAGGATCGGGGTGTATCTGCTCCAGGGAATGCAGGAAGAACCGCAGGTCTTCCAAAGCCAGATCGTACGGGAGTCTCTCCTGAGCGTGGGCGGTAGCCGTGAGTCCGCCGAGAGCAGTCGCCAGGAGAAGGAAGAACAATGACAACGTGTGAGGCATTTCCCCCCCTTATGCGGGACGCCGGACTGAAGGGCCTTCCGGCCTCGAAGCCCGCTCTCGGGAGATTGGACGACCGCGGCGGATCAAGGGTTGGCCGCGGACGACCCGCCTGAAGGACGTCCCCTCACCCCGCGAACCCCATCGAGCTGAACATGAAGTAGAACACCAGCGCCGTCCCGACCACCAGGATCCCGCCGACCTTCGCGACGCTCGATGTCTCGAGCGCGATCTCCGTGTTCTTCTCGAACACGATCGGCTCGTCCAGCGGCTTGATCAGCGTGATCGCGGCCATCACAAGCAGGCAGAGACCGAAGCACACGGCCATGCGGTTGAGGAACTGCAGGTCCGGCACCATCAGCTTCAGCGCCCCGTAGGCCACGATGTTGGTGAGCAGTCCTGCCGTTCCGCACACGGCCGGTCCTTTGCGGACCAGGAGTCCGAAGGCGAACACCGCCAGGATTCCCGGTGAGACGAACCCCTGGCCCTCCTGGATGATCGTGAAGATGCTGTTGCTGATCGCCGGATTCCCGAGCTGCGGCGCGAGGAAGATCGCCACGAGGCCGAACGCGATCACCGCGAAGCGACCCACCCGGACCGTCAATTCCTGGCTCGCCTGCGGGCGAATGAGTTCAGCATCGCGGCCAGCGAGCTCACGACCGCGCCGAGCAGAGCGGCGAGCACGAATCCGACGACGCCCACGCCCTGCGGCAGGACGTTGCCGAGCAGCTGCGCCAGCGCCGTGTCGTATTTGAAGGCGATCATCTTCTCGGAGGTCGTCGAACGTCCGGCGGCAACGGCAGCGTTCCTGACCTGCCCGTTGAACGCCTCGATCTCCTCGGCCAGTCCGGGATTCACCGCGGCCCACGACTGGTCCTCGGTCACGAATACGGTGAACTCGCCTGACCGGGTCGACTCGAACTCGGACCGGGTGATCGGAAGCACGTATGGACTCGCGGCCTCGAGTGCCCCGATCGCCGCCGCGTTCGGGTAGATGGCGAGCAGATACCTGCCGGCCGGCCAGGCCTCGATCTGCGCATCAGACGGCGCCTCGGCGGTTTCGACGAACTGCGTCGCCGGGTTGGCGTCCAGGTACAGGGCCATGCTGCCCGAGGTGTCGCCCCGGGCTTCGAGCCGCATGTCGTTCGAGTAGAGATTGAAAGCGATGATTCCGGGAACGACGATCAGGAAGGGGATCAGCAGCTTCATGAACGCCGCGAACACGATTCCCTTCTGTCCCTCGGCCAGCGAGGCCGACCCCAGGGTACGCTGCGTGATGTACTGGTTCAGGCCCCAGTAGTAGAAGTTTGGAATCCACAGCCCCAGCATCAGCGCCGTCCACGGCAGCACCGTGTCCGTAGCCGGGAGAAACATGTTCATCCGGGGCCGGTTGAGATCCCAGAAACGTTCCATGGCCCCCGTGTCGGGCGACAGGGCCTGGATGCTGACCGCTCCGGTTTCCACGCTCACCACCGATGCCGCCTCTGTCGCCATGCCGAGCTTCTGGAATGCGAACCAGATGATCACGGTTCCACCGAGGATGAGTGCGCTGCCCTGGATCAGGTCCGCCCACACGGCAGCCTTGAGGCCGCCCGCCGTAACGTAGACCATGGCGATCACGCCGATGATCAGGGATCCCGTTGCGAGGCTCACGGAGACGCCGGCCTTGCCGGCCAGCGTGCTGATCACCAGCGCGCCCGAGTACGTGACTGAACCCAGCAACAGCAGGTAGATGAAGATCGTGGCCACCGCCATGATCGTCCGCGCCGTGCCGTCGTAGCGGACCTCCAGGAATTCTGGCATCGTATAGATCCCGGTCCGCAGGAAGTACGGCAGGAAGGCGAACGCCACGATCACCAGGGTGATCGCCGCCATCCACTCGTAGCTGGCGATGGCGAGCCCGACGTGGCTCGCCGCATTGCCGCTCATGCCCACGAACTGTTCGGTCGAGATGTTGGACGCGATGAGCGAGAAGCCGATCAGCCACCACTTGAGGTCGCGCCCGGCGAGGAAGTAGTCCTCGCTGCCCTTCTCGCTCCGGCTCTGGTACAGGCCCACGCTGACCACGGTCACCACGAAGGCCACG
>JBDGUY010000364.1:0-2159 GCA_039585935.1 Gemmatimonadota bacterium | reverse complement strand
GGCGAACGAGTTCGCGCTCAGCCACCATTCCTCGGCGGGCAACATCCTCGCGTCGCTCGACAACTTCCTCGCCGAAACGGTGGAGGGGTCGAGGATCGACTTCAATCCGCACTCACCCACGCCGGGCAAGGCCGTGGACATGGTGAGCGGTCTGGCCAGCGCCTACTCCGGCTGCCAGCAGTGCCACGGGGCGAAGGTGGCCCTCGAGTCCACCGACGGCGGGCTGATCACCGTGGATGACCTGGCGCCCGACACGGACGGACGCCCGACGAATCTGGATGCCTTCGCGAACATCATGCGCGACGACAAGGGCAAGCCGATCATCTCGTCGGGCACCTGGCCCAACACCGGCATCGGCCGCCTGAACCTGGACGGCACGCGCGGCTCCTGCGCCGCCTGCCACAGCCGGCACGACTTTTCACCCCGCCGGGCGCGCCAGCCGGAGAATTGCGGCAAGTGCCATCTCGATTCCGAGGACTGGGTCCTGGGAATCGACTATGCCGCAGCTCCGACCTGCGCGACCTGTCACATGTCGGGCAACATCAGGAACGGTGGCAGGATCACGCACGATCCCGGCGAGCGGATCTCGTGGACCAACAGGCCTCCAGTGAGCCGGGTGATGGACACGGACATCAACCACGCGATCGTGACCGAGACCGATCCGGAGACGCGACGGTCGCTGATCCACGATTCCGCGAATCAGAAGCGCGACCGGATGAAGGACGTGTGCTCACACTGCCACACGGACAGCTACGTCAACTCGTTCTACGAGCAGTACGACGACCTCGTGATTCTGTACAACGAGAAGTTCGCCAAGCCGGGCTTGGCGATCATGGGCGCTCTGCAGGCCAACGGACTGCGCACGCCAACCCAGTTCGACGAAGAGATCGAGTGGACCTGGTTCTACCTGTGGCACCACGAGGGTCGCAGGGCCAGGCACGGCGCGTCGATGATGGCGCCCGACTACACGCACTGGCACGGCATGTACGAAGTCGCTGAGCGCTTCTACATGGAGCTCATCCCGCAGGCCCGCGAGATCGTCGAGCACGGTCGTGAGATCGGCCTGGGGGCGCAGGCGGGGGCGGTCGAGCGGGTGATCGACGATATCCTCCAGCGGCCCGAGCACATGTGGTTCGAGGAAGGAGCCGAAGAGGCTGCAGCATTGATCCGCGAGGAGATGGAGCGCCGCTACGGTGGCGCCGAGCAGAACTAGAGGAGCAGCGGCGATGAAACGCAGACGTTTCCTACAGACTGTCGGCGCCGGCACTGCCGGTTTCGCCGCATTCTCGTGCGCGGACCAGGAGCAGGCCGAACGCCTCGCGGCCAGTGAGAACGGGATCTCCGAGGCCGGCCTGACGTGGTCCAAGGCCCCGTGCCGGTATTGCGGCACCGGCTGCGGAGTCGAGGTCGGTGTGCGGGACGGCAAAGTCGTCACCGTCCGCGGAGACAAGAAGAGTCCGGTGAATCGCGGACTGATGTGCGTGAAGGGCTATCACCTGCCGGGAATGCTGTACGGCGAGGACCGGCTCACGCACCCGATGCTGCGCGACGGCAGCGACTGGAAGCAGATCTCCTGGGACGAGGCGCTGGACCTGATCGCCTCGAAATACCAGGAGGCGCTGGACGAGAGCGGCCCGGAATCGGTGGCGATTTACGGTTCCGGTCAGTGGACCGTGTTCGACGGGTATGCCGCGTCCAAGTGGTTCCGGGCCGGCTTGAAGTCGAACAACGTCGAGCCCAACGCCCGCCTGTGCATGGCGTCGGCCGTGACCGGCTTCATGACGCAGTTCCAGAGCGATGAGCCGATGGGTTGCTACGAGGATTTCGAGGTCGGCGATGACTTCATCCTCTGGGGCAACAACATGGCCGAGATGCACCCGGTGTTGTTCTCCCGCATCCTGGCCAACAAGCGCGAGAACCCGGGCGTCCGGATTGTCGACATCGCCACCCGCCGCACGCCCACGACGGACTACGCGGACATGTACGTCGAGTTCATCCCGGGCAGTGATCTCGCCCTGGCGAACGGCATCCTGCACCTGCTGGTAAAGAACGGGCAGATCAGCGAGGCCTTCCTGCGCGAGAACGTGATCTTCAAGCGCGGGATCGAGGACATCGAACAGATCGGGTTCGGGAGCTGGGGAGAGGATGGCCTGGGTCTC
>JBDGUY010000363.1:0-3496 GCA_039585935.1 Gemmatimonadota bacterium | reverse complement strand
GGCTCGTTCGAGGCTGGTACGCGCCGAACTCGAGAGACAGCAGGGAGACACCAGGGCGGCGGAGGCATTTCTCGAGGGGCTGGATGAGTCCTGGAGTCCGTGGGACGGCATGTATCGGTCGTCCGTGTATCGACTGAAGGGCGCGATCGCGGAGGACGACGGACGCTTCGAGGAAGCGATTCTCAACTACACCCGTCTGCTCGACCTGTGGCGGGACTGTGATCCGGCACTGGTACCGATCCGTGACGAGATCGAGGCTCGACGGAACGCCCTGGTCCGGGTGTCCGGCTGAAATTCAAGCGGCTTCCAGTAACTCCATTCAGTCTCCTGTGTGTCCGTCGCGGGCCGACTGGCCCGCGGGAGGGAGGTGGAGGTCCCACCATGCCCTTGATCGTTCAGGGTCCCATTCCCGGTCGAAAGGCACGGATTCCAAAAGCCGGGCCAGGGCATCCGCCGACTGCGGTCGATCTTGAGGCGACTTGGCGAGACAGGAGAGTATGATAGAGTCGAGCGCCGGCGGCACCGAAATCTCGGAATGCCCGGACGGCAGCGGAGGATCTGACTTCACATGGTGAACGATCGTCTCAATTGGAGTGTGGCCAGAGAACACGGGTTTTCCGGTCAGCAGCCAGTAGGCCCCAGGGAATAGAGGTCGGAGCGTCCGTCCACCGTACCACTGACCGCCTGCTCAGGTGACATGAATGCCGGAGTTCCGCCGGCCACGTTGTCTCCGGTGAGCATCGCATCGCCCGTGCCATCTGGCAGCTTGACCATTCCGAAATCGAGTACCTTGATCCAGTCCGTTGAGCGGGCGAAGCGGCACACGAAAAGGTTGGCCGGTTTGATATCACGGTGAATCAGACCGGTCTCGTGGGCTTCGGCCAGTGAGTCGCAAACCTGTCGCAGCAGGTGAACGACGCGCTCGGCGGGCAGGGGCCCGAACTTCTTCACCAGCGTGTCCAGGTCAAATCCATCGAGCAGCTCGATCACAGCGTAGAAAGCCCCATCGTCGGAAACGCCGAAGTCGTACAGGTCCACAGTGTGTTCCCGTTCGAATCGCTGCAAGGTGACCCGACGATGTTCCCCGTTCGCCGCTCCCAGCACTTCAGGTCGGATCAGCTTGACGGCTGCCGGTCGTGCCAGAAGTCGGTGCTCTCCGCGCCAGACTTCCCCCATTCCTCCCTCGCCCAGCCGCTCGACCAGGCGATAGCTGCCCAGCTCGCGAGCACGCCGGACTTCGTCTCCGAGCCGGTACACCACTCGGGCTGAAATCCATGCCATTCCGACGATCAGCATGTAGGGGAACACGAGGGCAAAGAAGAATGCCATCGGGCTCAACGGAACGGTGTTCACCCCGAGCGCCGAATAGAGCGCGAATGCCAGAGGTACCGAGCTGACGGAGAGGACGGCTGCGAGGAGGGCCCGTCCCGGTGGGCTCGGGACGACCACGGTGAACATCAGAACCCATGCCGCCACCCAGGAGAGCCCGAATCGCCCGCCGTCGACGATGTTCTCCATTCCGACGTACTTGATTGGCGTGATGATGCCCTGGTACTCGGCGAGAGCGATTCCAAGGCTCCCCAGCACCTGGAACACGAGACCCACTTGCAGCTTGCTCGTGGCCGATGGTCGATCGGATCTCATGAACCAGTACACGGCCAGACCGGCAACAATCGACAGCACCGGTGGTCCGATAGACCGCAAAGAAGTGAAAAAGAGGGTTCTGCACATCGCGGTTGGATTGAACAACGCGATCAACTGGCAGATCAGGTTGGGGAAAATGAAAGAAAATTGCCGAGTACACCAGTGAGATAACGCGCAGCCGACGGACAGACGCATCGAGCAGATCGGCCGGCAGGTGGTGCGTGGAGAGCGAGTCGATCTCTCGCTCGGCCGTGTCGTGACGACGCGGAACCAGCTCGGGCGGATTGGTCGGCCGTTTGCGGGACATGCCGTACACTAGCGGATTCGGGGTCGCAGGGGGAGAACGCGCCGGCCTTCATCACCTGACGACTCACCAAGTTGCTCCCGCAATCCAAACATCATAATCTTATGATAATTACCGAGGCAGCGCACATACCCGGTCCGCCTGCAGCCGGGCTCCCGGATCGACAGATCCCGGCGCTCTCCACCTGTGTACAGGGGCAAACATGAACAGGTCTGCATTCTTACTCTTCCCGGCTCTGGTTCTCACGGCATGCGCCGCAGAGAGCGAGGACGATAGGTGGAAGCTCGAGACCGATCCAGCTATCGTGGACTTCAGCCTCGCGGACGCCGTGTCGGTGGACCAGGATCTCGTAGCACCGCCCTTTCTGCCTCCCCACGAACAGGTCGCGAGTGGACCTCCTCGCGTCGTGAACATCCGGATGGAAATCGTCGAGCGTGAGGAGGAAATCGCGCCTGGTGTGTTCGTGTGGCAGATGGCATTCGAAAACAGCGTGCCCGGCCCGGTACCCGTCGTATTTCAATGGGACTGGGTAAACCTGACGCTGGTGAACGGCACGACCGACAGCGTGCTGTTCCGGCAGTTGGGGGCCGACAACGTGTTTCTCCACAATATCGACTTCCACGCTTCGACTGGCGCGCTTGGAGGAGGCGGACTGACCAAGGTCGCGCCAGGTCAGGAAGTCGGACTGCTGTGGCGAGCGGAGAAGGCCGGGTTTTTCGTGTACCACTGCGCGCCCGGCGGCCAGATGGTGCCGTACCACGTCGTGACCGGAGGAAACGGCGCGATCCTGGTGTTGCCGCGTGAGGGTCTGCGAGACGGCAACGGGGACCCGATCCGCTACGATCGCGCCTTCTACTTCGGCGAGCAGGATTACTACGTGCCACTGAACGCTGACGGGACCTCACCCAGGTACGGCAGCTTCGCGGAGCAGATGGGTCCGATGCTGGAGGTGATGAAGGGCCTGGTTCCGACCCACATCGCGTTCAACGGCGAATACGGCGCGCTCACGGAAGACATCAGGCTCGAGGCCGAGGTGGGCGAGACGATCCTCATGCTGCACTCGCAGGCCAACAACCCCTCGTACCCGCATCTCATCGGCGGACATGGGGATTGGGTATGGCCATATGGCAAATTCAACAACCGGCCTGACGAGGGACTCGAGTCCTGGGACGTGGTGGCGGGAGGGACTGCCGCGGCCGTGTATACGTTCAAGCAGGACGGCCTGTATGCCTACCTGAATCACAACCTGATCAAGGCGTTCCTGTACGACGCGAAGGCGTTCATTCACGTGACCGGCGGCTGGGATGACGAGTTGATGACGAACTCGTTCGAGGCACGGCCGATGACCGGGAAGCGCTGATCCCGGAGATCAGCCCGGGCACCCGATTCCGCTGACGCTGTGCGTGATCGGGTGCCCGTTATGGATAACCGCTCAGCTCGAGGAACTCCGGGTAGTCAGTGATTGCCATGATCTCCATCGCGGCCCGGCCCGGGTCGGCGGCGCTCTCGTAGTATGTTTGCACGATTCTCGCGCCGATCGCGTATCCC
>JBDGUY010000362.1:0-2030 GCA_039585935.1 Gemmatimonadota bacterium | reverse complement strand
GAAAAAGATCACCGATACATAGGGCGTCTTGTACTTCGGATGCACGGTCGCCAGAAACCTGGGCAGGTTGTTATCGCGCGCAGATGCAAAGAGCACCCTTGGCGCACCTAGCATGTCTCCGCTTAATGTGGCGAAGATGGAGATCACGCCGCCTACCAGGAGCAGCTTGGCGCCCCAGTCGCCGAATACCTCCGTCGCGACAGCCGCGAGTGGCGCTTCCACGTTATTCGCGAGCTCAGGGCCTAGCACACCCTGGGCTACGGTCTGCAAGCCCACGTAAAGGGCAAGGATTCCTGTCAGGCCGACCAGCAGGCCCAAAGGCACGGTCCTGGATGGGTTCTTGATTTCCCCACTGATGCTCAGTCCACCCTCGCCTCCGGCAAACGCAAAGAAAAGAATGATAGCGCCCGCGCCGATGCTGGAGATTGAAGGCCACTCGGTGATCGCGAGGTTCTGGAAGTTGATTGCGAATAGCCCAACCGCGAGCAGCAGCAACAGTGGAAACAGTTTCGCCATCGTGTTGAATACCAATAGCCTCACGCCGGATTTGACGCCCCTGATGTTCACGACCGCCAGAAACGAGACCAGGACGATGATCAGAGTGCCCCGTGGAAGTGGTTCGGCGAGCATCGGGAACGCTACGGCCATCGTTTCCACCATAGCGACGGTGATAGCTGCATCTGAAAGGGCTGACCAACCGAACCAGAACAGCACTGACGCTATGAACCCCGCGAAGGGACCGAATGCGTCTTCGATATAGGCATATGCTCCTCCGCTGCGAGTGACGCGACTGCCGACTTCCGCAAAGCAGAGGAACACCAGGGCCACGGCAAATGAACACACGAGATAGGCGATAATTGCGGCCGGGCCGAGCCGGGCCGCGATCAAACCGGGGAGAACAAAAATGCCGGCCCCGACCACCAGGTTGACAATGCTGATACCCAGGGCTCGAACGCCGATTGCGCGTACCAGTCCTTCATCCTGTACCCGGACATCGTCGCTCATCGGCCGACCTGGGTGGCTTCGCGGGACGGGGTTCAGCCTTCGCCCGCTTCCCACTCGTTGTTCGATCGATCCAGGTCCGGATAGTACCCGTCGGCGTCGATCGTGACATTCGTCAGGTCGCCGGACGTGGCCACTGTCCCCGTCGTGGTGCGGGTACCGGCCCACACCGACGCCGGCCAGACCACGGTTTCCGAGGAACCGTCCGCGTATTCCAGCGTCATCTCCACGGGCGTCACGCCGCTGGACAGGTTCAACACAGTGATCTCCGCCGAGCCCGCCGCCGGAACCACGCTGTCTATTCCCTGATCGAGCGTCGCATCGCCGCAGAACCACGGCTGCCAGAACCAGTCCAAATCCGTGCCGGCCGTTTCGGAGAACATGGCGAAGAAGTCCCACGGCATCGGGTGCTTGAACGCCCACGTGGCCGCGTAGTCCTTGTAGAACGCGTCGAACTTCTCCTGCCCGATCATGTGCCGGAGCGTGTGGAGGAGCATCCCCGGCTTATCGTACGCGGCCATACCCTGGCCGGGCGCATGCTCCGCGTGGTCGGCGTGATCCATGATCGGCTCCTGTAGCTCCATCCGCACGACCTGACCTGCCCCCAGGAGTGGTACCACCAACTAAGTTTGTCCGGCCGCAAGCCCCGAGAACGATCCCGGCCCCTGGATCCCGGCCCCTGAAGTACAGGCCGTCTGAGCCAGATCTCGACGGGCCGAACCGCCTGCGGGGCGGGTGGCCGGTAGCCCAGCGAGCTGTGCGGCCGGATCGTATTGTACTCCCTGCGCCACTGCTCGACCAAGATCTGCGCTTCTCGCAGCGAGTAGAAGATCTCCCGGTTCACGAGCTCGTCCTTCAGCTTCCCGTTGAAGCTCTCGTTGTAGCCGTTCTCCCACGGGCTGCCCGGCTCAATAAACAGGGTCCGCACGCCGACACGGCCCAGCCACTGCCTCACCACCTTCGCCGTGAACTCCCGGCCGTTGTCCGAGCGCAGGTGCTCGGGCGCTCCGTGCTCCACGAACAGCTTC
>JBDGUY010000361.1:0-3035 GCA_039585935.1 Gemmatimonadota bacterium | reverse complement strand
ATCTCATGAACCGTCTCATGGCGAATCTCGATCTGCCGATGCAGGTGGGTCCCTGCGCCGACCATACCGCTCTCTGTCTGCCGCGCTCGGGGGGTAGCGCCAGGTATGGCAGACGCAGCAGTCATGGCGTGCCATCGACGTTGCACGTCACGGCCTTGACGGAAATCTGCTAAACGCCGTGAGCGAGCGCCATTGTGGCGACGTCGCAACAGGGGGTGAGGGCGAGGATCTTGGATCGCCTACTCATCGGGAGGACTGACCGGCTCCGGTACCGTGCACTCGTCGCCGGCCTCGATCCGGGCGGTCATTCGCTCCAGGTTGGCCGCATACGTGGCTTCGTTCGGAAGCGAACCCTTTGCGGCCATCCGGGACGCCCTGGCGTAGCTTTCCCGGGCATCCTCCCACCGACACGCGGCATCGAGCCCATCTCCGAGGGAGTCGTAAACGTTCGCCGAACCGGGGTACAGCTCGACGTTCAGTTCGAACGCCCGGATCGCGTCATCCACGCGTCTCATTCGGAGCAGATTGTAGCCGACCCCGTTCACGAAGGCCTCGGGGACCTTGACCTCGAAGCCAAACCGCTCGCTCAACATCGAGTAATGTGCTTCGATCCTCGACCACCCTTCCTCACCTTCCTCCAGGGCGGCCTCGAACGCGTCAGGCATGTTCCAGCCCTCAAACGTCCACTCCAGGGCATCGTACGTGCTGCGATGCGGGATCGACCCGTGATCTTCCTCTGGCATGTGGGCCCAGTTCCACCGGAACGATTCAGGCGCAGATGTCTCGAGGATACCGGCGAGAGTCCACCCTCCGGCGAGCATCTCGCCCCCCTCGCTGCCCATCGTCATGTAGAGCGCACCGCTGAGGTCCGGTCGATCCTCGAAGATCGAGCCCGCCGTACCGACGTACTTCCTTTCATCCCACCACAGGCTGGGACTGATCGACACGTACGCATCGAAGGCACCCGGTTCTTCGATGAGAACCTGGGTGATGAACAGGCCGCCGAAACTGTGGCCGATGAGCAGGCTGAACGGCTGGATCCGATAGTGGCTCTCGACCCACGGCTTCGCTTCATCCGTCAGGAAGTCGAGGAACGCGCTGGCTCCCCCGGCGTCGGCCATCAGCCCCACCGTATCGGGAACGGAGAGCGGGGGCGTGAGATCGCGAGTCCTGGACCCGGCAACGTTCGGGATTCCCACCACGATCATTGCCGGCATCCGGTTGTTCGCCGAGAGGAACTGCGCCACCCCCGTCGTGTGATGAAAATGATCGCCCGCGTCCAGCAGATACAGAACCGGAAACCGGTCGGAAGACTGTTCGTAACCCGGTGGTGTGTAGATCCAGAGCGGCCGGTCTTCGTTCAGCACCCCCGATCGAATACTGACGCGCTCGCCGATGACGATGGGCTCCCGAACTTCACCAGTCTCGATAGACTGAGCAGTGAGGACCGACGGACCTCCAGAAACGATTGTCGACAAACCGACCAGAGAGATGCCGACGATTCCGAGTCTTCTGCTGGTGAACGGCATGGGTGATCGGTCCTTTCGAAACGCGAGCTCTCGCGCTGGCTTAGAGCTGCCGGATTCGTGGCAGACGGTCAGCTACGTAATGCGAGTACGTGTCTACCATGAGGTCGGTTCCGGTGACAGCACGAGGGAATCGCTTCACCTGAGGCCGTGGAAAGTCTATTCGGCCGTAGTCTCATCCACCCTTTAGGCCACCAACCGCACCACGTCCAGCTCGTCCGGCTCCGTCGCGAGGATCACTTCGGCGACTCCGCGCTTCTCGATCACCTCTTCCCACTGACACTCGCGAACGCCGGCCGAGGTCATCATGCGCAATCCCTCGCCGAGTTGTCGCTATGCCAGATCCCGATCGGCTTTGACCGGGTCGACCGCACGCCGGTAACTCGCCACGAGGGTGCTTCCGTCGAAGACATCGATCTGATAGCCGGCCCCGACGCGAGCGAGCCCCCGGTCGCGCCAGGCGTCCCAGACGATTCCCGGGGGAAACAGGGGTGACAAGCCGGACAGGGCCATCCCGCAGCTCTCGATCTCTACCACGCCGGCGGCTGGCTCCGTGAGTCGAGCCAGCTCCGTGCGCGGCCCGTCCGCACACGCGGTGAGTGCAGCGAGCAGGAAGACGACTGCACGGCTCAGGCCCCGGGTCCGACGCGTACGAAACGAATGTGCAGGCATGTATGACTCCTGAGAAACAGATGGCTCGCTATCGCCACGCCAGTCCGTGCTCTGCAGCCTCTGCCACGAGCGAGTCGTATACGGCCTTCAGAGCAGCGATGTCACTCGTAAATGCGTGGAGGTTCTCTTCTCCCGCGAACGCCGCCCGCGCATGCGGCGCGAGCCCACGTACCACAGCGACCCACGCGGGCCACGACGGAAGTGTCACCACCTCGTCTCCATAGAGCTGCTGGAATCCGTCCACCAGACCTCGTCTCCATAGAGCTGCTGGAATCCGTCCACCAGGTAGAAGTCCGTGCGGTCGTTCTCGTAGGGTCCGCGCCGCGCGTCTGCGGTCACGACGACGAACGGGACGAGCATGTCCGCCGCGATCGGCTCGACCGCCTCGACCCGGGGCTTCGGTCGATCCTCCATCGCCAGGCGCGTAGCTGACCAATCGGCGAGTCCAGCTACCCCGTAGGCCGGATCGGCGGGGAACCAGGCGGCCGTCGAGTCGTCCCACACCTCGAGCCACACGTGGTCGTTGTGCTGGAGACCGAACACCGAGTACGCATTGCCGCGCTCCTCGACCAGTTCGGCTGCGGTCTCCTGCCGCCGCGGGTTTGGAGAGGGCTGCACGTTGATCTCGCGGACCCAACGGGTGCGGATTTGGAGACTGTCCAGGAAGAGATGGAGGACCGAGGCGAGTTCCGCGCAGTTCCCGGCCCGTCGCGCGATCACCTCCTCCGGCGTCCGGCGCTCGTAGTCCGTGTAGGACCAGTCGAATCGGTCGTTGATCCAGTAGACCAGCCGGCGGGTCCGGTCGAGAGCTGAACCATGGCCGGCGACCGAGTCGCC
>JBDGUY010000360.1:0-2170 GCA_039585935.1 Gemmatimonadota bacterium | reverse complement strand
GGACCTCGCCGAGAAGCTCAGCCTGATCGATGCGCTGTGGAGCCCGAAGATCGTGGCGCAGGTCAACGACACCCAGGTCAAGCTGGCGAAGATCCAGGGCACGTTCGACTGGCATTCGCACGAGCGGGAAGATGAGCTGTTCCTGGTGCTCGAGGGTCGGTTGAAGCTCGAGTTCAGGGACCGGGACGTGTGGCTCGAGAAGGGCCAGTTGTACGTGGTGCCACGCGGCGTCGAGCATCGGCCCGTAGCACCCGGGGAAGTGCACATCATGCTGATCGAGCCGGCGGGGACGAGGAACACGGGTGGCGAAGAGACCGAGCACACCGTCGAGGCGGAGTGGCTGTGAACTCCGGGCGGAGTGGCTGTGAACTCCGGGTCAATCCGGTCCGTTCTTCGACGCGGGGGAGCAACATTGCTGCTCGTAGTCTTGTCGGCCCCGATTCCGGCGGGTGCCGAAGGCCAGGAAGTGCCGGACCCCGCAATCGAGTCTGGGGATCGCGTGCGGTTTGTAGCGCCGCCCCAGTTTCCCAATCGGGTTACCGGAGAAGTCACGGCGCTCGAGCAGGGACTGCTTCTGGTAGACCGGAAGAAGTCGCAGGGCGGTCCGGTAGAGGTCCGCGTTTCCAACCTGTCCTCTCTCGAGGTCAGCGTCGACCAGGAGCGTCAGACGGTGCTCGGGCTGGGAATTGGGGCCGGTGTCGGCCTCGCACTTGGCGGGCTGCTCGCCTGGGCTTACTGCGATGGCCCCGACAACCTGTGCGAATTCGAGGACGTGGCGCTGCTCACCGCGGCAGTCGCAGTGCCGTTCTCGGCGCTTGGTGCGCTACTGGGGCATTTCACCTATAAGGACGTCTGGCAGGAGGTCGACGTGCAATGAGCGATCCGAAATCCGTGAGTCGCGTGGCGGCGCGAAACCGCATTCGCATTCCCTTTGCAGCACTGCTCTTTGCACTCGTCATTCCGACCGAGCTGGGTGCGCAGGACAACCCGCTCGACGGCGCCACCCGTGCTCCACACCCCGATCTGGAGAATCCCGCCGTTACCGATCACAACCGTATGCCGCCCTCCGCGACGATGACCAGATTTCCGGATTGGGATTCGGCTGCGGGGTCTCCAGGCACGACCGGCCGTGCTACCTCACCGTGGGTCCGCTCGCTGAACGGAAGCTGGCGATTCCACTGGGTGTCAAACCGAGCGGACCGCCCGAAAGACTTTTGGCGCGACGACTTCGACGATTCCAGCTGGGATTCGATCGAGGTTCCCTCTAACTGGGAGATCGTCGGGTATGGAGTGCCGATCTACACTAACATTCCGTATCCGTTCAATCCCTCCCCGCCACTGGTGCCGGTGGAATGGAGTCCCGTCGGCTCGTATCGCCGCAGTTTCGAGGTGCCGGATGGGTGGCGGGACATGCGCGTCGTGCTCCACCTCGGGAGCGTGAAGTCGGCCGGCTATGTGTGGGTAAACGGGCAGGAAGTCGGATTTACGAAGGGGAGCAAGACCCCGTCCGAGTTCGATCTCACCGAGTTCGTCCGGTTCGGCGAGGCGAACTCGCTCGCGGTCGAGGTCTACCGGTTCTCAGACGGCGCCTATCTCGAAGGGCAGGACTACTGGAAGATCAGCGGACTCGAACGCGACGTGTTCCTACAGGCTGCGCCCGAGGTCCACGTGTTCGACTTCGAGGCGAGGCCAGAGTTCGACGTGGCATCCGGGAACGGCCGACTCGTCGTCGATGCGCTGGTCGCGAACGATGGCGAGAGTGGTGCCGCGCGCACGCTTCGGGCGGATCTGCTGAACTCCAGGGGAGAGTCCGTTCTCGCCGAGCGCCTCGAGCACGCAGTGTCCGTGGAGGCCGGTGCCCGGGTGACGGCCCGAGTCGGAACGGATGTACGCTCGCCTGCTCCGTGGACGGCCGAGACGCCGAACCTCTACACGCTGACACTCGAGCTGCTCGACGAGGCTGGCCGAACGACCGAGGCGATGGCCACACGAATCGGATTCCGCGACGTGCGCATCGCGGACGGGCAGCTGAAGGTGAACGGCGTACCGATTACGATCCGTGGCGTGAACCGCCACGAGCACGATCCGTACACGGGGCGCGTGATCTCGGATCAACGCATGGGGGACGAGATCGCGGTCATGAAGGCCCACAACATCAACGCGGTCCGCA
>JBDGUY010000359.1:0-3385 GCA_039585935.1 Gemmatimonadota bacterium | reverse complement strand
TCGACGCCAAGCAGCCCCAGTGAGAGAGAGCCTTCAGCCAGGGGGCTCTCCATCCAATCCATGGCCGCTTCGGGTTGTCCGAGAATCGTGTACAAAGCGGCGATCTGCAGGACAGATAGCACGCTGTCCGCGATCAACACGTCCAGCTCGTCCAGCGCGGCAGCCACGAGCTGCGCGTCCGAACCATCACTCCCCACGGCGGTTCCGATGACTCGTGCACCCTCCTGCGACGGCATGGTGCCCGATCTCCTCTGGCGTCAGACCCAGCTGCGGTCCCCACACCAACAGATTCGCGTGAGGCAACGCCTCGTCTGACACGGTGAGGGCCCGCTCGGCCTGTGCCCGTCCAGCCTTGTATTGGCGGGCCATGATCAGTGACGTTCCGAGTGACGTATTGATCACCGGAGCTAACGGATCGAGCTCCAGCGCCATCCTCTGCTGCTCGATCGCTTCCTTGATCCTGCCCTGGGGCCGGAGCATATCGCCCAGCGATGAGCGGGCCCAGGCATACGAGGGTTTGAGCGCAATCGCCCGCTTCAGTGCGAGCTCGGCCGCGGCCCAGTCTCTGTCGGCCTCGAATGCAAGTACGCCCACGGAGGCCCAGCCTTCTGCGAGATCCGGGTCGAGCAGTACCGCCCGAAGCGCCGCGGTCTTGGCCCGCGGCACCAGTCCCAGCGCCCGTGAATCCCGGTAGGCAAGGGCGTCGATCGCGTCGGCGAGCCCGCTCCAGCCGAGGGCGAACTCGGGGTCGAGCGCCACTGCCTCCTCGAAATCGATCACCGCTTCCCACAGCAGTGCAACTTCCCGTGAATACCACTTCTGCCGACCGGCAACGTACAGGTCCCACGCCCGGACGTCCGACGTCCCTCCCCGGTACAACTCCTCGGCCTCTCCTCCGAGCCGTGGAACGAGGGCCCGAACGATAGACTGCGCCAGTTCCTCCTGAACCAGGAAGATGTCCGTGATGTCCCGGTCGTACTCCTCGGACCACAGCTGGAACCCGGTACTCGCGTCGATCAGCTGCGCGTTGATCCGCACCCGGTCTTCCGATCGTCGAACGCTCCCCTCGAGCACGGTCTCGACTCCGAGCGTGTCTCCGATCGTGCGGAGATCCAGATTCTGGTCACGCAGTGCAAAGGTCGAGGTCCGGCCGGCTACCTTGAGATCCTCGACGCTCGACAGGGCATTGATCAGCTCATCTGCCAGGCCATCGCTGAAATAGTGAGCGTTGGAATCCCCGCTCAAATCGGCGAACGGTAGCACGGCGATCGAGTCGTAGGTCTGCGCCCCGGGTCCGGTGCGGGTGAGAGTCCACCACGCAGCCAGCCCCAGGAGGACGATCCCGACCAGCGCAGCGAGCCCGGCGGGCCAGCGACGTCCCGCCGGCTGCGCGGCAATCGCGTCGAGCTCGGCTGTTTCGGCCGGATCCGTGGCCTTGAGACCCTCGGGGGTACTCTCGTACATCCAGGCGAGGATGACCGCGATGGGAAATCCGATGAGCGCGAGCCAGACGACGAGCGTGACCGTCCACTCGGGAAATGCCAGCCGTGGAAATACGAGATCGGATGCCTCGATCGCGACGAACGCAACAGTTCCGTACAACGCCGCGGCCCGAAACACTCCTCGGTGTTTGAGCCTGGCCAGGAATCTGCGGTATCCGGGTGTGCCGGTCATCGGGTCAGCTCACTCCCGCGGCTCGTAGGTGTCCGCCGCTGGATCGTATCCATTCGGCAGCCCCATATCTTCCATCAGCCGTTGCATGCGCGGATCGTCACGCAGCGGATCGAGCGACGGGTCCGTGCCGATCAGTGACAGAGACAGGTCGTCCTCGACTCTCGCTGTCTCCAGCCACTGCAACGCCGTCTCCTTCTCCCCGAGTCGGGTGTACAGCACCACGACCTGCCGGATCGGCAACACGCTGTCCGCGACCAGTCGGTCCGCGGCGATTCGCGCCTCGGACAGCAGATCCTGGTTCGTCCCGTCACTGAGCTGTACACCGTGATCGGCCATTTCTTCCCCTGTGAGCCCTAGCGCCTGACCCGAGAGGAACAGGAATGCACGGGCCGCGGCCTCATCCCCTCCTGCTGCGAGCGTCTGCTCGAACATGGCGCGCCCTTCCTCAAAATGTCTCGCTGCGGTGAGGCTGATACCCAGGACTCCACGAATGACAGGCGACAGCGGGTCGAGTTCGAGCGCCATTCGCTGCTGCTCAATTGCCTCCTTCACCCGCCCCTGGTTCCTGAGCAAGTCGCCCAGCATGGCCCGGGCATAGGCATACGAAGGTTTTCGCTCGATCGCCTGCCTCAGAGCGAGTTCGCCCGTGGTCCAGTCCCGGTCGGCTTCGAATGCGAGAGTCCCCCAGGACGCCCAGCCCTCGGCGAGCCCGGGGTCGAGCAGAACCGCTCTCTGGGCCGCCATCTTGGCCCTGGGCACCAGGGACTGGGCCCGGGCACTGCGGAATGCTAGAGCATCGATCGCATCCGCCAGCCCGCTCCAGGCGAGGGCGAACTCCGGGTCACGCGCTACGGCCTCTTCGCACTCGTCAACCGCTTCCCACAGCAATCCGAGCGTGCGCGTGTACCACTTCTGCCGACAGCTCAGGTACAGATCGTACGCGACGAGATCGGACGTTCGGCCTCTGTACAGCTCGTCTGTTTCGGCACCCAGACGGGGCAGAAGCGCCCGCACGATCGACTGCGCTAGATCCTCCTGTACCTGGAAGATGTCCGTGATCTCCCGGTCGTAGTCGTCGGACCACAGCTGATAGCCCGTCTCCGCGTCGACCAGCTGCGCCGTGATGCGCACCCGGTCCTCCGTCCGGCGGACGCTTCCCTCGAGCACCGCTTCCACGTCGAGCGTGTCGCCGATCGTGCGCAGGTCCAGCCCCTGGTCCCTCAGGGAGAATGCGGAGGTCCGACCCGCGACCTTCAGATCTTCCACTCCCGACAGGGCGTTGAGCAGCTCGTCGGCCAGCCCGTCGCTGAAGTACCGGTTCTCCGGATCATCGCTCAGGTTGGCGAACGGAAGCACGGCGATCGATTCGTAGGTCTGCGTGCCCGGCCCGCTTCGCGTGAGCGTCCACCACGCACCGAGCCCGAGCAGCACGATACCGATCAGCGCGGCGACGCCGGCGGGCCAGCGGCGACGGGCGGGCTGGGCGGCGATCGCTTCGAGCTCTTCGGTCGCGGCGGGGTCTGTCTGCTTCACGCCCTCCGGCGTGCGCTCGTAAGCCCAAGCCAGTACCACCGCGACCGGGAAACCGAGCAGCGCAAGCCACACCACCAGCGCGATCGTCCACTCCGGAAGCGGAATGCGCGGGAAGATGAGATCGGCCGCCTCAATGACGACGAACGCCGTCGCGCCGTACACCGCGGCGACGCGGAAC
>JBDGUY010000358.1:0-2715 GCA_039585935.1 Gemmatimonadota bacterium | reverse complement strand
GGCGTTGCGGAGCGGACTGCACAGACGGGAGCGAAGTCTGCGCACTGCCTGAATGTCAGTCCAGCCGCTTCACCCGGATGCTCCGGAACCACGTGCTGTTGTCCGAGTCGTGGTTCTGCAGCCCGATGTACCCGCGGGGCGCGAAGTCGGCGACCTTTCCAGCCGGCTCCGCGCTCCAGTCCACGACCTGAGTGCCGTTGAGCACTACCGTGATCCGTTCGCCGACGAACGAGATCTCCATGTCGTTCCACTCGCCGGGCGCCCGTGCCAAGTCCTCAGATGGAGCCATCGCGTCATACACGCCGCCCGTGCGGTGAATCGGCTCCTCCGAGGTAGCGTGAATCTGGATCTCGAACGAATGGTAAATGTAGTCGTCGCTGACCGGCATCTCCGGTACCCGCAGGAACACGCCCGAATTCGATTCGGGCACCGAGGTCTGGAACTGCAGCCGCAGCGTGAAGTCGCCGAACTGCTCCGCCGCGTACCAGAAAAGACCCATTCCCCCGTGCGTGGCCAGCACGCCCGTCTCGCGATCCAGGGTGAAGTAGCCGGGGCCGTAATGATTCCAGCCGCCCTTGTGGAAACTCCCGTCTCCCCACTGGCCGAGTAGCGGCGTGAAATCATCCTCGACCACGAACGGCGGTCCGTCCACATCGCGGGGTGCCTGGAGTCCCATGCCCGCCTCCTGTTCGACGGTCTCCTCCGGTGCCGTCCCGGTCGCGTCGTCGGCCCGGTTGGCCATGAAGAACCACATCCCGATACCGGCCGCGAACAGGCCGATCAGCGCCATCAGGGTTCGCATGCTGCTCATCTGTTTCTCCCGGGATTCCATAAGTCTCGAAATGTCCGACTGGATGTCCTCGTACTCAGCCCACGCAGTCGTGGAGGTAAAGCAGTAGATCTGGATCGGCAGCCCATCCGGCGTCGGTTCGCGTTGCCTTACCAGCAGGGTCATTTCCTGGTTGATCCGGGGGTGATTGCGAAGATAGTGGTAGATATAGGCCCTCAGCGTACCGACGTTCGTGAGGCGCCGGGCGTTGACCGGATGCTCGCCATCCACCAGCCGATTCGCCTCCGAGATCTCGGCTTCCTTTTCTGACAGGTAGTCCCGCAGGAGACCGAACTGTATGAATCGTTCGACATCCTCCCGGGTGAGAAAACCGATCGTCGACTGATCGATGAACAGGTCGCGCTTGATCCTGCGCCCGCCGGACTCCGACATGTATCGCCAGTTCCGGAACCAATCAGAAATGAAGGCCTTTGTCGGGACCGTCGTGACGGTCTTATCCCAGTTCTGGATCTTCACGCTGTGAAGGGCGATCTCGATCACGTCTCCGTCTGCGCCGTACGCCGGCATCTCGACCCAGTCACCGATCCGGATCATGTGGTTTCCGGCGATCTGGATACTGGCCACCATGGAGAGGATGGTGTCCTTGAACACAAGCGTCAGGACGGCGGTCATTGCCCCGAAGCCGCCGAGCAACACGATTGGCGATTGGCCGAGCACGATTGCCAGTATGAGGATTCCGCCCACCGTGTACATGAAGATCTTGAACAACTGGAGGAAGCCTCTGATGGGCCGATCTCTCGAGACCGGGTGCTCGTCGTAGATCTCCGCGAGCGCATCCAGGAACACGTCTGTCGAGCGCAGAAGCGTCCACACGATCATGATGATCGCGATGTTCTCGATCGTCCCGTAGACGACCGGATCGATATTCGGTATGTAGCCGATTCCGTAGTAGACGATAGCGAGCGGAATCAGGTGGGAGAGCCTGTGAAACACGCGGTGCCGGGCCACGATGTTGTCCCAGTCGACCCGGGACTTTGCCGTCAGGCGCTCCAGGAGGCTGATCAGGTAGCGACGGGTCACAAAGTTCGCCAGGAAGGCGACGAACAGCAGCGCGGCCAGCCACACGGCGGTCTGCGTGACCGGGTGGGCCTCGAGCCACGCGAGGGCCGTCTCGATCAACTGTCTCTCCCGGGGTTCCACTTACCCCGCGCCACGGCGGGAACGAAGCTCTCGAGGTCTGCCGGCGGGAAGTCGATCGTCCGCTCCTGCTCGGCGCTCATGTAGGCCGCCATGAGCAGGTCGGTGACGGCGACCCCGTCTACGAAGGTCGACATCGGCATTACGCCGGCGCGGAACGACTGGACCATGTGGCGGTTCTCGCCCACGTAGCCGTACTCGGCTTCCTCGTCCGACACGATCGGCATCACGCCGGTCTCGGCGTTCTGCTTCTCGACCAGGTCCTCTCCCGTGTTGCCCCGCACCTCGCGGCTGAAGAACACCTTCGGGCCCGAATCGAGGGAGTTCACCTCCATTGAGTACTCGGGCCCGAGAAGCTCCATCGTCAGCCTCAGCCCGGCGCCGACGAAGCACCACGAAGTCGTGGCCTCGACGACCCGGCGTCCGCCCTGTTCATCCTTGAATTCGACCAGGGCCCGGGCGAAATCCTCCGACGGGCGGGTCCGGTAGTCGAGGGATCCACCGCTCATCTCCGCTAACTGCTCAGCGTAGCGGGGACGCTGCCATTTCAGGCAGGATGTGTACGCAGTCACCTTCGTCGGGGTGAGCACGTCGCGCGGGGCGCCGGGCGGCGTGAGAAGGAAGCGGGCCACTTCGACCGAGTGGCACATCATGTCGTTCAGCACGCCGCCACCCTGCAACTCTCCCTCCCAGAACCACGGCATGTGCGGACCTGCGTGCTCTTCGGC
>JBDGUY010000357.1:0-2699 GCA_039585935.1 Gemmatimonadota bacterium | reverse complement strand
TCCCCCGTCGAACGGTCCGGGCTGGAGAATCGCGTCGCCGAGCGAAGCTCCGTTGCTGTTGGCGAGCACGTGGTTATTGCTCAGGATGTAGTGGTTCCCGGATGCGTCGATCACGCGCGCCCCGATCGTCCCGGCCGTGATGTCCGGGTGGCCCACGGAGTAGCCGACGGGCGCCGGTCGGGCGCGCGATGTCGGATCGGCGTCGGCCACGAACATTCCGGTCACTTCAACGTTCACCGGGACGTTGTCCAGGTGCTGCGGGATGTTCCCCACTCCGGACCGTTCCGTGAAGATCTTCACGACGGGACGCCCGGCCGGATTGAGTCCAACGGCCGTCCCCACGACCCCCTCCATCCGTATGAGGCGCGGCGTGTGACGCTCCTGCGCGGCGATGGCCGCATCGAATGCGTCCTGCGCTGTGTTCAAACCCGGTTGAGCGGAGACACCAAACGAAGGCTGCTCCGAGCCGGGTCCGGTCAGCGACTCGTCTCTCTCGGCACATCCCAGCCAGAGAGCGGCTGTCGTTACAAGGGCGAGGGCTATCGCCGGCGTTCTGTGCGCCATTCGATGCGCGGACATCCGTACCTCCTTGAAGCCAACGGTCTCTATGCGGCAGAGGATCGTTCGCCTCGAAGCGCAATTCGCGTTCCGGAGAGCACATCAATCATGCGTCCTCGTAACACGTTTCCCGGAAACGGTTTGTGTGGGCCGATACTTCGTTCAGACCGGTGTGACGGAGAGAAGTTGTAGCGTGTGCGTGATAATGAAGTGCGAATCGGCTTTCGGACAGATCAATCATCGGGAAGCCCGTCGCGTCCTTCTTCCGCTTCCCGGGCCTCGACTCGCGTTCGCATCAAGTCAATTCGGCCCCGAATCCGTTCGATGATCTCCGCGAAGCGCGGATCTTCGCGCAGCGAGTCCAGCCGGGGGTCGAGCTCCAGGGCCCGGTAGTCCCAGAAGCCCGCTTCCTCGGCTCGCGTCAGCCAGTCCAGGCTCTCCCCGGCTCGTCCCGCCACGGCGTGCAGCATGGCGAGGGAATGCGGGTAGTCGGGCCCCCTGCCGGCCTCGACCTCCGCTTCCGCCCAGCGTACGCCTTCTTCGATCAGCACGTCCGTTCCCTCCGGTCGGCCCAGTGCGCGACGTACGTAAACCAGCGATGCCCGGAGCCGGGCGGCACCGGCCGCGAAGGACCACATGGGAGACAGCTCGAGCAGCCGCGTCCAGCGAGCCTCGGCATCCTCCAGGTCTCCGAGGTAGAGGGCGGCCTCTCCAGCATACCAGAGGCCGAACGCATCGTCACCGTCACGAGACAGAAACCGATCCGCGTCGGCGCCCAGGTCGGCGTAGCGGCCCTGGGCCAGCCGCACCCACGCCTCGGACAGCGGCAGAAAATACCAGTCGGGAGAGAGACGCCGGGTTTCCTCGATCCATCGGTCGGCGTGCTCGAGTCTGCCGAGACAGACGTTGTGGTCGCTCATGTGAGATGCGGGCCACGGGTCCAGGGGATCCACCGCGCGAGCCTTTTCTGCCCAGGCGATCCCTTCGGCGCACCGACCCCCGAACCAGTCATCGGCCGACAGGTTGATCAGCGGCGTGCGCCAGTTGGGGTTCAACTCGACGGCTCGCTGAAGGGCCTGGCGCGCCTCCTCGCCCCTCGTGGCGCTTCCCAGCGCCCATTGGGCCACGGCGCTCTGCGGGTCCAGGCTGACCGCCAGCCGGGCCGCGGCCTCCGCCGAGTCACGCCATACCCGGCGATCGTATCCTCCGATCTGGACCCGCTGCCTGTAGGCGCTCGACAGCCACGCGTGTGCATCGGCATATCCTGGATCGATTCTGGCAGCCTGCTGGAACAGCTCGACGGCCATGTCGTTTTCGGCGGCACCCGTCGCGTACAGCTCGCGACCGCGGAGGACCAGGTCGTACGCCGCTGGGTTCCGGGTCGGTTCCGCCTCTATGCGTCGTTCCTCGTCCGTTGTCAGTGTCGCGCGCAGCGCCGCGGCAATCTTGAGAGCGATTTCAGATTGGATCTCGAACACGCCCGCCAGTTCCCGGTCGTACTGGTCGGCCCACAGGTGCCGGTCCGTCACGGCGTCGATCAGCTGGGCTGTCACCCTCACCCGGTTCGTCTGGGTGTCCTGTTGCACGCTGCCTTCCAGAATCGTGGCCACGCCCAGCTCAGCGGCGATCTCGCGAATGTTCCGATCCGGACCGCGGTACTCCATGACGGACGTGCGCGAGATGACCTTGAGATCCGCGATGCGGGACACGTGCAGCAGCACGTCCTCGTGGATCCCGTTCGCGAAGTAGGCCGCCCCGTCTCCGCTCAGGTTCGCGAACGGCAGAATGGCGATGGACCTCCGATCCGGTTCGCCCTGTCCCACTCCCAGTCCCAGCCAGGCGGCCGAAACCAGGCCCCAAGCGGCAAATGAGACGAGGCCGGCGATACCCACGTTCCGCCAGGTGAACAGCTGGCGGGTCGGTGGGGACGTGGCGGCCGGGGCGCCATCTGCGCTCTCCGGATCCGCTCCAGCACCACTTGAGTCGGGAGGAGTATCGCCACGCGACATGCCTTCCTGCACGAACGCCGTTGCCAGTACGATCGGCAGGCCGATGATCAAGAGGAACAGGGCGAGCGATGGGGCCCAATCGGGAAGGTTCAGCGCACCGGCCAGCGTGTCCGCCGCCTGCAGCACGATCCA
>JBDGUY010000356.1:0-2319 GCA_039585935.1 Gemmatimonadota bacterium | reverse complement strand
AGGCGTCTCGAGCAATCACTGGCGCGAGAGCCGACGATTGGCGAGGTGGCGGACGAACTCGAAATCAGTCCCGGCGAAGTCACCGATGCTCTCGGAATGCGTCCCGGCTGGGTCTCGCTCGATGCGCCGCTTCCGAACGACGACCAGTCGTCAATGCTGGATCTGATTCCTGACACGGATCTGGAGGATCCGAACGCAGCCGCCGCGAGTGCGGCGCTGCATGATGTGGTAGAGGCCGGACTCACCCGCCTACCGGAGCGGGAGGCAGCAGTCCTGATGCAGTATTTCGGGCTGGATGGCGAACCCGCCAGGTCTCTGGAAGAAATCGCCCGTGGTCTGGGTCTCACGCGGGAGCGTGCCCGCATGATCTCACGCGGGAGCGTGCCCGCATGATCAAGGACCGCGCACTCGTGCGGCTGCGGCTCGGTGAGACGGGCAAGATCCTGGAGAGCTTTCGCTGACGAAGATCCGGTCAGCCCGGAGTGGCACGGTGCCCCGTCACGACACCGAAAAGCCGGTCCCACCGTCGCTTGACACAAATAGATTCGCTCCCTAGCTTACGCGGCTGCGAGTGGATTGATTTGGCCGCCCTCGTCATGCGCGGGGCGGCCCGCTTTTTCTCCCCACGACGCCGGAAGAAATTCAGGGCGCGTGCGAACCGGGCATCGCGGTGATGAAGACGTATTCAGTTAAAGCGGGTGAGATTCAGAGGAATTGGTACGTCGTGGACGCGCGCGACCAGGTACTTGGTCGGCTGGCGACCCGCGTGGCAAGTGTTCTCAAGGGCAAGCACAAGCCGACATACAGCACACACCTCGACGTTGGCGATTTCGTGATCGTGGTGAATGCGAAGGATGTCAGGCTTACGGGCTGGAAAGCGGAGCAGAAGGAATACTTCCGGCACAGCGGATACATGGGTGGAGAGCGAATGATCCCGTTCCAGCGAATGCTGGACAGGCATCCGGATCGGGTAATCAAGCTCGCCGTCAAGGGAATGCTGCCAAAGAACGCGCTCGGCAGGCAGATGCTGAGCAAGCTCAAAGTGTATCCGGGAGCTGAGCACCCGCACGCGGCGCAAATGCCCCAGGAACTGGAGTTCTGAGGACGCGGGATCGAATTCCCCCGTTCGGGGGCGGCAGGAGTCTTGGAGGAAGCTTGGCGGAACAGACGAGTTATCAGGCGGTGGGCCGGCGCAAGGCAGCTGTGGCCCGAGTATGGCTGCGACCCGGACAGAGCGGTTGGAGCATCAACGGACGCAGTCTGGAGGAGTATTTTCCGCTGCTGCGCCATCGTGATGCTGCCGAGAAGCCGATGTCCGTTACGGAGTCGACCGGCAGCTTCGGCGTGCACATCCGGGTCCGCGGTGGCGGACCCACGGGGCAGGCCGAGGCGATACAGCTGGCAATCGCCAGGGCGATCGTATCGGCGGACGAAGAGACCAGGACGACGTTGCGTGCCCACGACCTGCTTACGCGGGACCCAAGGGTCGTCGAGCGCAAGAAGCCCGGTCAACCGAAGGCCCGCAAGCGCTTCCAGTTCTCGAACCGTTGATCCCAATGCAGGCCGAAACAGAGCAGCGAGCACGGAGTCCCATGTCTGAAGTCGGATTGAAGGAGCTTCTACAGGCGGGTGTCCACTTCGGCCACCAGACGCACCGGTGGAATCCGAAGATGCGAAAGTACATCTTCGCGGAACGTGGTGGCATCTACCTGATCGATCTCAAGAAGACGCTTCGGGAACTGACGAAGGCCCGCGAGCTGGTTCACGAGACGGTCCGAAACGGCGGAAACGTGCTGTTCGTCTGCACGAAGCCGCAGCTGGCCCCGATCGTACGAGCCGAAGCCGAACGTGCGGGCGCGTATTACGTGACCGAGCGTTGGCTGGGCGGCATGCTCACGAACTTCCAGACGATCAAGAAGAACATCCGACGCCTCAAGGAGCTGGAGCGAGGCGCGGAAGAGGGTTCGTTCGAGTTCTACACGAAGAAGGAACAGCTGTTGCTGGAGCGCGAGCGCGAAAAGCTCGATCGGTATCTGTCCGGTATCAAGGACATGACGAAGCTCCCTGGGCTCGTATTCGTGGTTGATGCCAAGAAGGAAGAGATCGCTGTTCGTGAGGCGAATCGGCTCGGCATTCCCGTGGTCGCGATCGCGGACACGAATGCGGACCCGGATGTGCTCACGATCGCCATAGCCGGAAACGATGACGCGATCCGGTCGGTCTCCCTCATTACGCGCGTTCTCGGTGACGAGATCGAGGCTGCCCGGCGGGAGAGCCCGAAGGGAACGGACGGAAGAGACGAATCGGAGGTCTCGACCT
>JBDGUY010000355.1:0-2139 GCA_039585935.1 Gemmatimonadota bacterium | reverse complement strand
GAGCCGACTGTCGGCGGCATCAACCTCGAGGACATTCACGCCCCGGATTGCTTCGAAATCGAGCAGACCCTCAAGGAGCGCCTGGACATCCCGGTGTTCCATGACGACCAGCACGGAACGGCGATCATCTCGGGCGCCGCCCTGATCAACGCGCTGGAACTGGTAGACAAGAAGATCGAGGAGAGCGGCTCGGGGCGAAGCGGGAGAACCTGTGGTTCGTCGATTCGAAGGGAGTGATCAACACGAAGCGGGACAACCTGACCCCGCAGAAGGCCCGCTACGCGGTCGACACCGACGCCGAGACGCTCGCCCACGCTTGTGTCGGAGCCGACGTGTTCGTCGGATTGTCGATCGGCGGTCTGATGACGCAGGAGATGGTCAAGTCGATGGCCAGGGACCCGATCGTGTTCGCGATGGCGAACCCCGATCCTGAGATCCTGCCCGAGGATGCTCTCGCAGTGCGCGACGACGTGATCATGGCCACCGGGCGCTCAGACTATCCGAACCAGGTGAACAACGTGCTCGGGTTCCCGTTCATCTTCCGCGGAGCCCTCGATGTCAGGGCGAGTGAGATCAACGACGCGATGTTCATCGCCGCCACGAAGGCGCTCGCCGACCTGGCGAAGGAAGATGTGCCGGAATCGGTGTTGGCCGCCTACGAAGGACGCCAGCTGCACTTCGGCCGGGAGTACCTGATCCCGACTCCGTTCGACCCGCGCGTTCTGATCTCGGAGGCATCGGCGATCGCGCAGGCTGCGATGGACTCCGGCGTCGCCCGGAAGCTGGTCGACATCGAGGAGTACAAGCGGGAGCTGGAAGCGCGGCTGGGCCCGGCGCGCGAGTTGATGCGATCGATCATGGAGAAGGCCAAGCGGACGCCGAAGCGAATCGTGCTGCCCGAGGGCGAAGAGCCCGTGGTGGTGCGCGCCTCGCACGCGATCGTCGAAGAGAAGCTGGGAACTCCGATTCTGCTCGGAAACCCCGAGCGGATCCGGCAGATCGCGTCGGATGCGGAGGTCGACCTGGAGGGCGTGGAGATTCTCGATCCAGCCGCTTCGGAGAAGTTTAACGGCTACGTGCAGGCACTCGTGGACCGCCGGATGCGCAAGGGAATCACGGTCGAGAACGCCAGGTCACGCATGCGCCAGCCGATCTACTATGCGGCGATGATGGTCGAGCGGGGAGATGCCGACACCCTGATCGGTGGCGCCAACATGAGCTACCCGAATTCTCTGAGGCCGGCCCTGCAGACGATCGACATGCTGCCTGGCATCGAGAAGGTGGCGGGGATGTACATGATGCTGGTCAAGGACCAGCTGTATTTCTTCGCGGACACGACCGTCAACATCGACCCCGACGCCGAAATGCTGGCGGAAACGGCGGAGTTGACGGCGGACTTCGTCCGGCGACTCGGAATCGAACCCTACGTCGCGATGCTCTCGTTCTCGAACTTCGGTTCTGCGCCCCACCCCGAGTCCAACAAGGTCAAGGAAGCCGTTCGACTGATCAAGGAACGCAGGCCGGACATCACGGTGGAAGGCGAGATGCAGGCGGACGCGGCCGTGGTCAAGGGGATCCTCGGGGGCACGTATCCGTTCTCCGACCTGAAACGGCCGGCGAACGTCCTGATCTTCCCGAACCTCGCAGCGGCCAACGCCTCATACAAGCTCCTGAACCGTCTTGGTGGTGCGGAGGCGATCGGACCGGTGCTGCTCGGCCTGAGCAAGCCCGTGCACCTCACCCAGCGGGGCGCGACTGTGGCCGACATCACGAATCTCGCGGCCATCAGCGTCGTGGATGCCGCGCAACGCAGGCAGAAGAGCGGGGGGAACGGCGAATCCTGATCGCGGAAACCGGGACGTAGCAGTGGACCGTACAGGTGTCGCCGGCACCCGTACGGTCCGCGACCCCCTGTGGGGGAACGTTACGCTGGATCGGGCCGCCGCTTCCATCGTGGATGCCCCTGAATTCCAGCGCCTCCGACGCGTGAAGCAGCTCGGGTTCGCCCACCTGGTGTACCCCGGCGCAGTTCATACCCGCTTCCTTCATGCCCTCGGCGTCTACCACCTTACCGGTCGGGCGATCGAGACGCTCGAGGGTAAAGGCGTGCTGTCAGGACTGCATGAAAGTGAGACGGCC
>JBDGUY010000354.1:0-3081 GCA_039585935.1 Gemmatimonadota bacterium | reverse complement strand
ACGCTGAACGGCGACGGCATTCTGACCACAACCGTTCCAGGGCCAGAAGAAGTCGCCGACGGTTTCGCCTACGACCCGATGGATCCGGTGAGATCTCACGGCGGAAACGTCTGCTGCACGGGCGGAGCGATCGATGCCGGCTCGTTCGACCAGCAGGAGCTCGAAGCTTCGCGACAGGACATCCTCGTCTACACGACCGAACCGTTTGCCGACGGACTCGAGGTGAGCGGAACGATCGAAATCAAGCTGTTCGTTTCGTCCGACGCACCTGACACCGATTTCACGGTCAAGCTCATTGATGTGTACCCGGATGGCCGGGCATTCAACCTGGATGAGACGATCCAGCGGGTGCGGTACAGGGAGGGATACGATCGACAGGTGTTCATGGAGCCCGACCAGGTGTACGAGCTCGACATCAGCCCGATGTCCACGTCCAACTTTTTCGCTGCCGATCACAGTCTGCGGATCGAAGTATCGAGTTCCAACTTCCCACGCTTCACGAGAAATCTGAACACGGGCGGCAGGAACTACGACGAGTCGGAGGGCGTCGTGGCCAACAACAGGGTGCACCATACGGCCACATATCCTTCGCACATCCAGATTCCGGTAGTGAACCGATGACACTCCATTCAGCGATCGACCTGCTGGCGAACCGGACTGCTGTCCTGACCGCACTCGTCCTCTGCGCCTGTGCCGGCCCACCGGTTCCGGACGACACTCCGGCCGAACCGATCGTGCCCGCCCGCATTGTTGCGATCGGTGATCTGCACGGAGATCTCGATGCCACACGGGCCGCACTTCGTCTCGCCGGAGCGATCGACACCCTCGACCGCTGGGTCGGTGCAGATCTCGTGGTCGTACAGACGGGGGACGTATTGGACAGGGGAGACGACGAGGAAGCGATCATCCGGCTCCTCGAGCGATTGGACAACGAGGCAGCTGCAGTTGGCGGCGCAGTCTACGCGCTGAACGGCAACCACGAACTGATGAACGCCTACTACGACTACCGCTATGTCACGGACGGTGGGTACGCCGATTTCGAGGACGTCACCGTCGTCGAGACGATCGACTCCGTTCTCGCGACACTGGAACCAGCGCAGCGCGCCCGGGCGCAGGCCCCCACGGAAGCGTCCTGCCGGAGCACGTGGATCTGGGCCTGGACCGGATGAATGCCGAGATCCAGGCATGGCTCAGGAACGACGCCCCCCAGCCAGACTGGATTCGGGGTAACCGCAGCCCGGTGTGGAATCGCCTTTACTCAGACGCACCGGACCTCGCGGCCTGCGATACGCTCGCCATGGTGCTCGATCGGCTGGATGTGGAACGCCTGGTGGTCGGGCACACGGTGCAGGATGGCGGGATCACATCCTATTGCGGGGGGCGCGTGTGGTGCATCGACGTGGGCATGGCCGAGCACTACGGGGGACGGCCGGAAGTGCTGGAAATCAAGGGTGATGCGGTGCGGGGACTACGTTGAGATCGGCGGTCGCCGCGTCAGATTCCGGTCGGCCTGGAGTTCAGCGCCTGGTCGGCATGTTGGCGCCGACCTCCTGTCGCCAGGCCCGCAGCGCCCCGAGCAGTCTGGCCGTGTCGGCCGGACGTTCGACAGACAGGTCGCGACGTTCCGAAACATCGTACGACAGGTCGTAGAGTTCGACGGACCCGTCCTCGAACCACTCGATCAGCTTCAGATTGCCGACCCGGATCGCCCCTCCCGGACGGTTGCCCGAGCCGTGGTAGTGCGGGAAGTGCCAGTACAGGGCGTCTCGGGCACCGGTGCCGGCGGTCATGGCGCCCGTCAGGCTCGTGCCATCCACATGCCGGTCGGGGCTCGCCGGGAGACCTGCCATGTCCAGCAGAGTCGGAAACAGGTCCATGCTCATCGCCGGGCTGTCGACCACGGTCCCGGGCCTGATCGTGCCAGGCCAGCGAACGATCAGGGGCACGCGGATTCCGCCCTCGTACAACCATCCTTTCCCCGCCCGCAGCGGAACGTTGGCCGTGGCCTGGTTGAGTCCCCGGCGCGTCAGGGTGCTGAGCCCCCCGTTGTCCGACACGAACACGACCACGGTTCGGTTTTCGAGCTCGAGGTCGGACAACTGCGAGAGGATCCGGCCCACGCTCAGGTCCGTGCTTTCCACCATCGCCGCGTACGTCGGGTGGTCCTGGCGCAGCTTCGTACTGGACTCACGTTCAGCTTCGTAGTTCTCGTCCCTGTCCGGTCCGAGGTGTGTCGCCAGTTGCTCATATCTCTTCACGGCCTCGGACGGTGCCTGCAGCGGTGTGTGAACGGAATAGTGCGACAGCACCAGGAAGAACGGTCGGTCTCGATTCGTCTCGATGAACTGTAGCGCCACATCGGTCAGGCGGTCCGTGAGGTAGGAGTTCTGGGGGTCACCAGCAAGATCCGGTACGTCGGTGATCGGCCAGTCCGGATTCTCATATGGCGGAAAATACGAGCCTGGCTGGCCGGCTTCGTTGATCGCGGCAGTGAAATCGAATCCTTGCGTATCCGGCAGATACCCTGCTCTGCCGAGGTGCCACTTGCCGATGTAGCCGGTCGAATAGCCCTGCTCCTTGAACGCCTCGCCGATCGTCACCTGTTCATGGGGAAGCTGCCGGATGTACTCGGCCTGCGTCAGCAGCCCATTCTGCTCGCCGCCGATCCAATTCGTGAGGTCCAGCCGGGCCGGGTGCCTTCCGGTCATCAGGCTGGCACGGGTCGGAGAGCACACGGGGCTCGCCGTGTAGAACTGGGTGAACAGCGCTCCACCTGCGGCGAGGGCATCGATGTTCGGCGTCTCGTAGAACGTGCTTCCGTACACTCCCGCATCCGTCCAGCCCAGGTCGTCGATGACGATCAGTACGATGTTGGTCGGCAGATCCGGTTCCGGCGATGAGCAGGCGAGGCAGGAAGCGACTCCGACGAGGAGCATGCAGGAGGCCTGGGCGAGATTCATCCCGTCCCCCGATCCCTGCTTCGCAGACGGCGTAACCCCCAGGCACCCGCCGTCGATCCGTAGACGACACCTGCCAAGCCGAACAGCAGGAATGGAAGATACCAGAACAACAGAGACTGGT
>JBDGUY010000353.1:0-2345 GCA_039585935.1 Gemmatimonadota bacterium | reverse complement strand
GGCGCCGCTGGTCTCGAGGGCCTGAGCGATTCCGAGGGCCGCCCCGATCGTAATGAGCACCGACCAGTCCACCGATAGCTTGGCCTCACCTGGAGTCAGGCACCGGAACGCGACCATCAGGATGGCTCCGGCCATGGCCGAGATCGCAATCGGGAAGAGTCGCAGGGTTGCCGTGATCACGACGAAGGCGAGCACTGCCACCGCTGCGAACAACTGTTCGTGGCGCGGTGGTCCGCTCTCTTCCACTTTGCTCACGAGGTAGAAGTCCCTCGAATCGCGAAAAGCGCGGGTGAATCCGGGCGCAGCCTCGAGAAGCAGCGTGTCGCCTGGACGGAGAACGTACGGCGATGACGGCCGAGTTGTATCGTCCGCGGAAATTCGCGTCCCGAACGCTCGTGCCCACGAGCGGCGACCCGGGTGAAACGACCGCTTCGTGCAGCTCCATTCCCCCCGGCCTGTCGTGGCGGCTTTCTTCGGCAACCGGCTCTAATCCGCGGAATCGGCGCAGGTCGACGATCGTCTCCAGCACGCCCGCGAATGTCAGCCTGTCCTCGGGGAACAGTCGAACTTCGGGCCCGACCGGCGCGATCGTCCCCGTCTCACGCTCTATCCGAACGAGGAACAGGCCGGGAAGCCGGCGAAGGCCCGCCTGCTCGACCGTTTTCCCCGTGAGCACCGATGGCTCCACGATCTCGAATTCGGCGGTGTATCGTCTGAGGTCGCCATCCAGGTCTCGCACCGGGACCCGGTCCGTCAACAGGCGTGGAGACACGAAGATCAGATACAGCAGTCCGATCCCGGCCGCCGGGAGACCGATCTGCGCCAGTTCGAAAAAGCCGAGCCCCGCCAGTCCGTGAGACTTGAGCAGCCCGTCGCTGACCAGGTTCGTAGACGTCCCGATAATCGTGCAGACCCCTCCGAGCATGGAGGCGTACGAGGCCGGGATCAGCAGCTTGGAGGGGGAGATTCGGGTCCGCCGCGACCAGGAGCCCACGGCGGGCATGGCCATGGCGACCACGGGAGTGTTGTTGACGAACGCAGAGACTGTCGCCGTGGCGAACGTGATTCGTGCGAGCGCAGGTGTCAGGGTTCGGACTCCCCGAAACAGTTGCTCTGATACGACTTCGAGCCCACCCGTAGCGCGAAGTCCCGCCGCTACGATGAACAACGCGGCGATGGTAGCGAGCGCAGGGTTGGAGAATCCGCTGAACGCGGCTTGCACGTCGACGACTCCGCCGATCATCAATACGACGAGCGCTGCGCCGAGAACTACATCCGGGCTGACCGTGTCCCTCGCGATGAAGAACACGGTCACGCCCACGACGAGAAGGGTGAAGCCTGCCGCGAGGGTCATATTCGGCCCATGTCGGATCGGCTCCCGATCGAAGCTGCTACGTTCAGCTCCGGTAGGCGTTCATCAGTTCGTCGGCGACCTCGGCCCTCGTGAACTCGGCCGGCGGTCGCTCGCCACGACTCAGCATCTCGCGCACCTTCGTCCCCGACAGGAAGATCCTCTCGTCGGGCTTGGCCGGTGACGTCTTCGCCGTGCCCATGGCGTCGGTGACGGTACAGTAGAATGCGTGTTCGAACTTCAACGGCCGGATGCCGAGCTCATCAGTGTCGATGTCGTCGAAGATGTGCTGCGCATCGTACGTCCCGTAGTAGTCTCCCACCCCTGCATGATCCCGGCCGACTATGAAGTGCGTGCACCCGTAGTTCCGTCTCATGATCGCGTGGTGGATTGCCTCCCGCGGTCCCGCGTAGCGCATCGCGGCGGGCAGCACCGACAGGAAGGTCCGGCCCGGGGGGAAATACTTGTCGAGCAGCACCTTGTAGCACTTCATCCGAACATCTGCCGGGATGTCGTCCGCCTTCGTTTCGCCGACCAGCGGATGAACGAGAAGACCGTCGACGATCTCGAGGGCACACTTCTGGATGTACTCGTGCGCCCTGTGGATCGGATTTCGCGTCTGAAACGCTACCACCGTATCCCAACCCTGCTCCGCGAACGCGGCGCGTGTTGCGGCCGGTGTCAGGTTCTCCTCCGGAAAGCCCGTAATGTCCTTCGAGTAGCAGTACTCGACCGGACCGGCAACGCAGCGCGCTCCCAACCGATTGATCATTGCCACTCCGGGGTGCTCGAGATCGGGGGTGCCGAATACCTGCGTGGCCTCCCGTTCGAGATCCCGGTCGAAGATCTCCGATACCGTGATGACTCCCGCGATTTCTCCATCCGGGGCGATCAGGGCAGCTCGATCACCCGGCTTGAGCGACTCGGCTTCGCCATGCGAGGCAGGAAGAACGATCGGGATCGCCCAGGGACGTCCGTCGGGGAGCTTCATCGA
>JBDGUY010000352.1:0-2007 GCA_039585935.1 Gemmatimonadota bacterium | reverse complement strand
GTCCTCCGGCCGGAACTGTCGAACGCGCTCGGCGCCGACCGGTTCCTCCGCGAAATCGAAATCGTCGCCCAGCTGTCCCATCCGGCGATCCTTCCGCTGTACGATTCGGGCGCGGCCGAGGACGTCCTGTTCTACGTCATGCCCTTCGTGGAAGGCGAATCGTTGCGCGACCGGCTCGATCGGGAAACGCAACTGCCGATCGAGGACACCCTGTCGATCGCCCGCGACATCACCGATGCCCTGGCCTATGCGCACGAGCGGGGTGTCATCCACCGCGACATCAAGCCGGAGAACGTCCTCCTACAAGGTGGGCGGGCTGTGGTCAGCGATTTTGGGATTGCTCGGGCTGTCGACCAGGCCGGGGGAGACCGGCTGACGGAGACGGGGATGGCCGTGGGGACACCGGCCTACATGAGCCCCGAACAGGCGAGCGGTGAACACGAGGTCGACGCCCGGTCGGATATCTACAGCACGGGATGTGTGCTGTACGAGCTGCTGGCGGGTGACCCGCCGCACACCGCCTCCACACCCCAGGTCCTGTTGGCGAGAAAGGCCATCGACCCGGTGCCGAGCCTCCGCGTGGCACGGGACACCGTGCCGGAGGGGCTCGAATACCTCATTACCAAGTGTCTGGCCAAGACGCCGGCAGACAGGTTTACCTCTGCTACCGACCTGGCCCAGGCCTTGACCGACTACCGTGAACTCCGCCCTCCCGCTCCAGAACAGCCGGCGGCCTGGCGGCGCCTGGGTCGTATCGCGGTACCGGTGGTAGCCGGGGCTGTGCTGGTGTTTGGCGCCATCCAGATTTGGGGAAGGGGCCCGGCCACCGTGGCGGCGTCCTCCACCATCCGGTCCCTCACCAGCTTCGTTGGGTGGGAGTGGAGTCCGAGTTGGTCACCGGACGGAACCATGATCACGTATAGCCACATGGACGGTGGCAGCGCCGACGTGGCCACTATTCCGACCGCCGGCGGTGATCCGCACATCCTCACCCCCAACAGTCCGGCGGACGAGTTCAATCCGCGGTGGTCGCCCGATGGTTCCAAGATCGCCTTCCTGTCGGACCGAGGCACCGGCACCAGCATTTACTGGATCCCCCCTACCGGTGGTGCCGAGCGAAAGGTTGTCGAGACCTACATTCCGTTCCTGGAGCGGATGGGTGCCTGGGCAGGGGCTCTGGGATCCATGCCCTGGTCACCCGAAAGCGATGAACTGGTCTTCTCACGGCTGGGCGAGTCCGGTGAGGTGGCACTGTGGCGCGTGCGGCTGGCGACCGGCGAGCAGATCCAGCTGACGTTCCCCACGCCCGGAATGGAGGACCTGTTCGCGTCGTGGTCGTTCGATGGCGAGTCGATCGTGTTCACTCGGACAGATAAGGGAGTCCCGTCCCTGTGGCTGATGCCGGCCGCCGGTGGGGAGGCTTCGGGGATCATCGACCAGGAGCCATTCTGGGGGCCGGCAGCGTGGTACCCGGATAACGAACGGCTCGCCTTCTCGTCGCTGCGAAGCGGGACATTCAACCTGTGGGAGTTCACGCTCGCCTCGGGCAACATGCGTCAGCTCACGGTCGGCGCCGGCTTCGACTGGGTGCCGGTCGTGTCGCGCAACGGTGACCTGGCCTACGTACAGTTCGGCCATCAGATAGACATCTATTGGGTCAACCTCGATGATCCAGATGGCGAGCACGATCGGCTCACCAATTTCACTGGGGGAAACTTCGGGGCCCGGGTTTCCCCCGACGGCAACCGCGTCGTCTACTACTCCAACCGCAGCGGCAACCACGATCTGTGGGTCTTCGATCGAACCACGAGCCAACACCGGCAACTCACGGAGGAGCCGTCCGCCGACCGGCTGTCTGATTGGTCGCCCGACGGTAGCGAGATCGTGTTCATGTCGGACCGGAGTGGGTCTGTCCGCCTGTGGGTCCTCGACGCGGAGACCGGCGTGACTCGACAGCTCACCGATCACGAGCTCCCTTGGGCGTTACACAATGCGGAATCGCAGGGG
>JBDGUY010000351.1:0-2010 GCA_039585935.1 Gemmatimonadota bacterium | reverse complement strand
GCAGGATCTCCTCCAGTGGAGCGAGGAGTTCGAAGATCGGGGTCCACTGCGGCTCGACACGGTATTTGTCGGGGGCTGAACACCATCGCTCCTCGGTGGGGCCGGGATGGAGAGTCTGGCGGACTTGCTGGCCGGGCACTTCGAATGGGACAGAGACCGGCTCGAATGGACGGCAGAAGCGAATCCCGGCTCCCTGACTGCCGCCACAGCCCGCCGCTGGCGGGAGCTGGGGGTGAATCGGCTGAGCATCGGTGTACAGTCGTTCGATGATCAGGCGCTTCGGTGGCTTGGCCGGCTACACGACGCCGCGGAAGCGAACGATGCCGTGGAACGCGCCCACTCTGCCGGTTTTCAGAATGTGAGCGTTGACCTCATCTTCGGCCTGCCGAGCGGTGTGGCTCGAAACTGGCGAGATGATCTGGAGCGGGCTGCTGCGCTGGGCGTGACACACGTGAGCGCCTACGGCCTGACCGCGGAGCCCCGGACTCCGCTCGGCAAGCTGGTGGCGAACGGAAGCGTCGAGATGCCGCACGAGGATCGTTACGTTGAAGAATATAGTACTACGGTAAATGTACTTACCGATCTTGACTTCAAGCAGTATGAAGTATCGAATTTTGCGCTCGATGGATATGAGTGCAGGCACAACTGGCACTACTGGATCGGCTCGGAGTACCTTGGCCTCGGCCCGTCTGCACACAGTCTCGTAGCCGGGCAACGCATCTGGAATGTGACGCAATGGCAGGCGTACCGGGATGCGGCGAGATCCGGGACCACGGTTCGAGAGGGACGTGAGACTCCAACTCGCGCCGCCCGGCGCCTGGAATCCCTGTGGTTGGGACTCCGGACCCGAAGAGGAATCGAACTCGCGGCTCACGGCATCGAACCGGACCTGGTCGATCATTGGATCGCCGCGGACTGGGCTTCGATTTCAGACGGAGTCTTGCGGCTGACAGCCGAGGGATGGCTGCGAATGGATGGGCTGGTCGCGGAGCTGGACTCGCAATTGGCGGACGGCAATGAGCGGACTGAAGCGAACGTGAACCTGCGGACCGGATGGAAATGAAGCGCGATTCACTTTCGGAAAGGGAACAGACGGTCCTGCAGGCCGTCGTTGACGCCTATATCGATTCGGCCGAGCCGGCCGGTTCGCGGCGGATCGTACGGCAGTTCGAGCTCGGCGTGTCGCCGGCGACTGTCCGGAACACGATGGCGGACCTGGAGGCGAAGGGCTTTCTGACTCACCCGCACACTTCTGCGGGCCGGATGCCTACGGACCTGGCGTACCGGTACTACGTGGACCAGTTGATGGGACGGCGGAATATTTCCGTCGGACAGCGCGTCCGCCTCGAAAAGGAACTCGTCGGTTCGTCGCCGCCGAACGAACTGGAAGCTCTGGTCGAACGGGCGGCCAGGGTTCTGGGTCTCCTGACTGGTGAACTGGGGCTGTCCGTGGGGCCACTCCTTGCAGAAGCGGTGCTGCACAGGCTCGACCTGGTGCCGATTCACGCGGAGAAGGCCCTGCTCGTGCTGACCCTGGAGTCCGGGGTGGTTCGTACCGTGTACGTCGATCTGCCGACGTTTCTGCCGCAGGAATCGCTGTCCGCGGTCGCGACCGTACTCAACGAACGCCTCGCAGGGAGTACGCTGCGAGAGATTCATGGCACGCTTACGGACCGCTTGCGGGATATCCAACTGCCGGACCCGTCCGCCTCGGACCTCGTGAACATCTTTGTGCAGTCCGGGCCGGAGATCTTCGAGTGGGCGGTGAGCGGAGAGGACGTCCACCTCGGCTCGATCGCGGTCGTGGCGGAGCAGCCCGAATTCACCTCAGGCGAGAGTCTGCGCGCGCTGATGGAGCTCACCGAGCGTCGCGAACTCCTGGCGTCGGTATTGGATGGACGGGCCACTACCGACGGAACGCAGATTACGATCGGTGCCGAACACGGTGCTCCCGAGCTTGCGGACCTTACGATCATTACGGCCACCTACTCGGTCGGTCAGCTGGAGGGT
>JBDGUY010000350.1:0-2012 GCA_039585935.1 Gemmatimonadota bacterium | reverse complement strand
GGCCGGCCCGATTTCCCGTGCCTGCATACCCGCCAGAAGCGACGCATCAACAGCTTGCGCGTACAGGCCACCGCCGCCGGGGAGAGCGTGCCCGAGCACGATAAGTACCATAGCGACCAGTACCTTCCACACAGCTCGAGGATCACCGGCCAAGCGCGAGATCGGCCTTGCATTCATCCTTGCCTCCGAGGCTAGAAACTGCATCTGCACACACTGCTGTTTGCGTGGGCGCGCGTGAATTCAGGCAGGGCGAAGAACACGCAGGTTGGCGGGAGAATCAACCGACCGCAAGTCGCGATCCGACGTCAGTTCGTCTCGCTGCCGTCAGGAGAAGTACCTCGCCGTCCGCTGGCCCTGGCTGCCAGATACGCTACTGGCCCAAGGAGCGAGTGCCATCCCATCCTGATAAGCAGCCCGGCCGGGAGCGGATCTCGTCCGAAGGCCCGGCGAACCAGGCGGAATAGCGGTTTGACCGTTCGCCAGGCCAGCGTCAGGAGAATGGGCCCTTTTTGCGCGAACGGGGCTCTCAGAAGTGACTTGAACAGGAAGGCCGTGGTTCCACGCTGATAGCCGCAGAGCTGCCGTGATACGGCTTCGACACCCGCCCGGTGCTCGTGAAGTACGACCGCATCAGGCTCATAGGCCACTTCCCAGCCCCCGGCCAGCAGCCGCCAGAGCATATCCGTCTCGTCCCCTCCGGCAAGGCGCGCCCGCGTGCCGAATACCGGATCGAACCCTCCTGTCTGACGTACTGCTTCGGTGCGCAGGGCGAGTCCACAGCCAACGCCGAGTTCCACGGTCCACGCTACGAGCGGAACCCGCCGTCCCCGGAGAAGCCGGCGGTGATCTCGAGGAAGTAAGACCGGCTGATCTCCACGGGACAACCCTCCTGCGAGCTCGAACAACCGCTGACCCGGAGTTCCCGGACCGTAAGGTTTCACATGGGACACGCAGGCGCCCAGCTTCGACGAGCGAAATCGTGCTTCGAGAAACCCGATCCACCCCGGCTGAGGCTGAGCGTCGTCGTCCAGGAATACGGTGATCTCGGTCCCCGACTCCGAGATCGCGCGATTCCGAGCGTGGTTGAGTCCGGGACGGTTCTCCCGGATATACCGAACTCCAGGCACTTGTCGGGCTGCCTCACGGGTGCGGTCGTCGTCCGGCGCGTTGTCAACCACGAGAACCTCGGCGGGAGGTAGCTTCAGATCTCGCACGGACTCCAGGGCGCGAGCCACCAACGCCGGACGAGCACGCGTGCATATAGCCACTGTCACGTCGGCGCGACTTGCGGTCATCACTCCCACCTCGGACGGACTTCTCCCGCACGCGCTCGACCGGGCTCGCCCGAGGGGCGACCTGCTGCGATGAATCCGGCCGTCCAGGCGATTCGGGCGGCAAGAAGGATCGGGAACAGGGCCACCGGTTCGAGTCGCCTGGCCCGGATCCAGCACTGGACGATGTAGGCTGTCTGAAGAATGACGGAGACGGGAGACAGCACGATCAGGATTCGCGGGTAGCGATACAGCCACGGCAGCCTCGCGACGCTCAGGCCTCGCTTGGACTCCATGGCGCTGAATCCCCATCTGTAGTTCGGTCGGAGCATGTTAGCGAACCCGGGCCGATTCCGGTGTCGAACGACCGCGGTCGGTTCAAACCAGATCCGCAGTCCTCGCTGACGGAGTTCGTCTTGCCACGCCAACTCCTCGTGGGCATAGGCGATCGGGTGCTCTTCGGTGAAGCCTGACGTGCTCAAGAACAGATCTCGAGGCAAGCATATGTTGCCAGGCATCTGACTCGGTACCCAGCCCGCGGACCTCGAACCGTGGAAGTGGTACCAGCCGCTGTAGTAGTCCATTCTGGCCGAGAGTTCGAGGTCTCGGGCTGGCTCGAAAGATCCTCCGACGGCACCGGCCCCGGTCTGCTGAAGTGCGTTTACCAGCCGCTGGAGCCACCGCGAGCCCGGGAGGCAATCGGCATCCAGAAACACCAGAAGCTCGCCGAGGCTTTCACGG
>JBDGUY010000349.1:0-2018 GCA_039585935.1 Gemmatimonadota bacterium | reverse complement strand
GGGCAAGAAGAACGCGTACCTGCGCGAAGCCCACACCCGCTACGTTCGGCCGATCGTATTCAACCGGTACGAGCGGCCGCACGACAACTTCGACTCGCATACCTACCCGAAGGGAGCCGCGATCCTGCACCAGCTTCGGTTTCTGCTTGGCGATGAGCTCTTCTTCCGGGCCCTCAGCACGTTCCTGCATGACCATGCCTTCGAGTCGGTCGACACCCACGATTTCATGAGAACCGTGAACGAAGTGGCCGGCAGGGACATGGACTGGTTCTTCGAGCAGGCCGTCTTCTTGCCGGGCCATCCGGTCTTCGAAGTGAGTTCCGACTGGGATGGTGCGGCCGGAGAGGTTCGTCTGGACATAGCGCAGGTCCAAGACCGTGCCCACGGCGTGCCCATCTACAGGATGCCGGTGCAGATCGGCATCGTCACCCAGTCGGGTAAGCGTGTGGAGACCGTCTGGCTGGAAAGCGAGCACGACAGCTTCGTCTTTCCGAGTTCCGATGAGCCTCTCCTGGTGCGATTCGACGAGGGCAACTGGCTCCTGAAGGAGTGGAGCTTCGAGAAGAGCGTGGAGGAGTTGATCTACCAGGCGTGCCAGGACGATGTCATCGGGAGAGAATGGGCCGTGCGAGAACTGGGCAAGTTCGGCGACCACCCGGGCGTCGCTGGCCGGCTGGCAGAGACGCTGCGCGAGGATCGGTTCTGGGCGGTGCGGGTTGCTGCCGTGGAAACGCTTGCTTCCTTGAAGGGGCCAGAGTCGGAAACGGAACTCCGAGCCGCGACATCAGACGAACGATCCGAGGTCAGGCGCGCGGCGATCCGCGCCCTGGGGGGCGCAGAAGACGCCACGTTGGTGCCGTTCTTCCGCGAGCGCTTCCTTTCCGACAGTTCCTACCTGGTACAGGCCGAGGCCCTGCGGGCGATCGGCCGCAGTGGGGACGAGGACCAGATCGACTTTCTGCGGCAGGCTTCGCGAGTCGACTCGCCTCGTGACGTGATCCGTGCAGCGGCTGAATGGGCGATCGAGGAGATAGAAGAACTCGGAGGGTGAATTCTCCGACCTGACGGAGAGGCACATGCGCCTTACGGACCGGGGCCGCGACCTTGCAGACCTGCGCGACCGGGGCGAGAATCCGACAGGAGGGTTTGCCATGACCGTCGATCAGCATGACCCGGTCCGCACCATCGTTCTGGTTCCCGAACGGAACCTGGGCCACGCCATCGCCCACAAGCTCCGGGAGGATCCAGCGATCCGGGTCATCGGCGTCTCCAGCGATCCCGACAGGGACGCGTTCTGGATCTACGAAGCCGACCCCGATGTGATCGTCGCCGATTTCCAGGCGGGGGGACTCGAATTCCTGTTCACGGATCGTCTTCCGCCCGGCGACCACCGGGTCGTGTTCTTTGCTCCTCGTTCCGAAGCGGGGTGCGACGCCTGCTACGAGGCCCTGGTTCACGGTGCCGATGGGATCATGTGCCGACCCCTCTCCGCAGAGGAAGCCTCGCACTGCGACGAGCTCGTCGAGTCGGTCCGAGAAGGGACGCCGATGCGCCCTACTGACTGCCCTGCCTTGCAGCGTCTGAACGAAGAGGCGGACGGCTAGCCGAGCTCTGGAGCAGGATCGGTCCCCCCGATCGGCAGGATCACGTGAAAGGTCGCCCCCTCGCTCTCCTCGCTCGATACCGTGATCTCTCCGCCGTGTCGGGACACGACCTCCTTGGCGATCGCCAGGCCCAGGCCGGAGCCGGCGGCCCGCTTTCCGTTCCCCGTCTGGTAGTAGCGGTCGAAGATCCGGTCCAGCGATGCCGACTCGATCCCGAGGCCCGTATCCGACACCTCGATCACGAGGCCGTCGCGGGAGCCTGAGGCCTGCACGGAGACGCTGCCGCCTGCTTCGGTGAACTTGAACGCGTTTGCCAGAAGATTGCCCAGCACCTCGTTTCGCAACCGGTCTTCGTCCCCGAAGATCGTCGCCGGCGCCGACGGATCCGTGCTGATCTCGAAATGGATGTCCCTC
>JBDGUY010000348.1:0-2790 GCA_039585935.1 Gemmatimonadota bacterium | reverse complement strand
GGCGGACGCACCAGCGCTATTACTGGGAGCGGATGACCGGGTACTTCCTCGAGCACCTGGGAGCGCCGACGAACTGACGTTTCCGCGGAAACGCGCTCGGCGGTCATGTCCGGAGCCGGAACGATCAAGAACCGCCGGCGTCTCCACACCCGGCCAGCAGACCGTCCTCGAACGAGTAGTCGATGCCCGGCCGCTCGTGGTTCGCCAGGTACCACGTGTACGTGTCCTCGAGGCCGATCTCGAATGCCGTCGGCGCCAGCCCCAGAAGGCGCTCCAACTTGCTCACATCTTCGGTGATCGGCGGCATGTCGTAGTAGATGCCGAAGTAGAGGTTCTCCCCGATGACCTCTCCGCCCGCCAAGACAATTTCCTCCCGCGGAATGAGCACGGTTCGCGGCTCGATTCCCGCGGCGGCCCCGAGTGCGGCGATGGCCGACGTTGAACGCTTCGCCTATGGCTTCGTCCCGCCCGGCGGACCGCAGGCACGCCTCGACGAGATCGTTCACGTACACCAGGTGCATCAGGCGACTGCCGTCTCCGGGAACGATGATTGGACGGCCATCCCGCATCCGGTCCCAGAAGAATGCCTCCCTGTAGAACGGATTGTCCGGCCCGTAGACGAACGGCGGACGCAGGGTCACCACCGGGAACCCCTCCCGGCGATGCATACCTAACAGAGCCCGTTCGCTCGCCGCCTTCTGAGCGGCATAGTGCTCCGGGGAGTCGTCGGGTACGAGGGGCCGGTCCTCGGTCAGGTTCAAACCTTCGCCGACATGAACACGTACCGCTGGATCCCGTCCCCGCACGCCCGGGCCGTGCCCTCGACCTGTTCGGCCGTCGTTCCCCGCTCCCAGTCGTAGACGTTGTCGAACACCCAGTCGAATCGTTGCCCGCCGATCGCTCGCCGTACCGATTCGGGATCGTTCCTGTCACCCACGAGGTTGCCGACCTCCGGTCCGTACCCGTGCGTACCCTGCCGGTGGAAGACAGTGACCTCGTGTCCCTCCTCGAGGAGACGTGTCACCAGCCGCTTCCCGATGAACAGGGTTCCTCCGATTACCAGTGCCTTCATCGTTTACTCCAGAGGATCGATTTCACATGGAAGCGACGCCGCCCGGGGAGGTCCCGGGCGGCGTCGCATCGTATCACGTCGGACTCTGGCGACTCATGATTCAGTCGCCGATCGCCCTTCCTCAGTTCAGGCGTCCGGCTGGATGAAGCTCAGGTAGTTGGCCACGAATACCTCGTGGAATTCCTCCGACGACATGATGTGACCCTGCTTCTGCGCCTGGTCCGCCAGATCGAACCCGAACTCCGCCGCCTTCATGCGCTGATTCGGCGTTCCGTGGTGGCTGGGGTCCGAGAACGCGCAGTCGCCAATCTGATAGAACACTTCGAGGAATTGCACCACGCGCTTCGCGTTCATCGTTCCGCCCCGCTTGTGCGTCAGGTAGTACGCTGCCCACGCGTCAGCCATCAGCTCCGAGTAGCGGGTCGCCTCGGCCGCATCGGCCGGCGGATCGAGGCTCGGGACGGGATCGTTGAACCAGCCGTACGCATACTGAATGTGGTGCGCCCACTCGTGAGCGAGGATCGCCTGCGGCGCCACGTCGCCGAAGCCGAGGTCGGCGTATCCGTTCAGGATCGCGTCACCCATGATGATCTTGGGCGGGATGCCGAGGCCGGCGGCTCCGCTGAACGCGAAGGCGTTGAAGCTGAACAGCGGGTGGTTCCCTCCGTCGAGCAGCTCGGATGCGTCGAGTGCTTGCTGGATCAGCCCGGCCACCAGATAGGCGTCGGCCTCGGGAAGGCCACCGAACGGCGGAACGAGCGGCGACATGTACGCCCGCGCGACGCGCTCCGTGTCGTACAGCATCGAGCCCTTCATCGGAACGACGTGCAGCTCGTCCGACGGGATGTCCGAGAACCGCCTCAGGTCCGTGTTCGTGCGGTTGATCGCATTGGTGAACTCGCCGTCGTAGCCGTACTCCTGCTTGCGGTCGGACTCGAGGAAGATGAGCGCCTCGTACTGCGGCAGCAGGTCCGCCCACACGTCCACGTACAGGAAGAAGAAGATGTCGGTTTCGCCGAACAGGAATTCGAAGAATGCGTTGCTGTAGATATCGAAGATCGGAGTGGAGGCCGGACACATGTAATCGTCCGGGTTGATTGCCTCGGTGGGGTCGAAAGCCAGGTCGATCAACCGACCATCGGCAATTCGGCCGTCCGTCAGCGCGAGCGACGACGGACGGTCGATTCCCGCTGCCGAAATCCCGTCCGTCCCGGCTATGGCGCTCAGCGCGGGACTGGCCGCCTCCGGTGCGGGTTCGGTGACTCGCTGATCGCACCCGGCAACGACGAGCAGCAACATCAGACAGGATCCAAATACCGCATTTCTTCTCACCTTGCCGGCCTCCTGATCAGAAATGTGAGCGCGCAGGCGCGCCGGGCCGGGAAGCGCCGAAAGAGTATCGAGAATCATTCTCAGAATTGGAATGTGCAGCATGTCCATTGCGCTGTCCAACACTGCCCGTCCACGCGCCCCCGAGAGCCCTGTGTGTTAGACTCGTCGCTGTTACGAATCCTGCGATTCACTAGCTGGCGGTGAGGATGGTCGGCGAGCGACACATAGGACTGGTTGGAGCGACCACGCTCGGCGTCGGGGCGATCGTGGGCGGAGGGATTCTCGCCCTCGCCGGCGTGGCGTTCGCCACCGCCGGCCCTGCCGCGATCCTGGCCTTCGCTTTCAACGGCGCGATCGCCCTCCTCACGGTCCACAGCTTCGCGAGC
>JBDGUY010000347.1:0-2025 GCA_039585935.1 Gemmatimonadota bacterium | reverse complement strand
GGCGAGATCACACGGAGACACGTTGAGGTCGGTGAGCTGGTCGAAGCGGGTACCGCGCTCTTCGAGATCGCGAAGATCGACCGCGTGAAGGTCGTCGTCCACGTCTCGGAGATCGAGATCACGCGGCTCCACAAGGGACAGCAGGCAGAGATCAGCGTGGACGGCCACCCCGGCGTCGTCTTTCGCGGCACCGTGAACACCATAAGCGCCCAGGCAGATCCCCGCACCCGCGCTTTTCCCGTCGAGGTTCTGGTCGTCAATGACCGGGCAGAGAAGCTGCTCCCCGGCTTCATCGGTCGGGTGCGAATCCGCGCGCACGGGTTCAAAAACGCCATCTTTCTCCCGGAGGACGTCGTCGTCCGACGCGATGGACGGGCGGTGGTCTTCGTCGCGACGGGCGATAGGGCGTCGGCGAAAGCCGTCGAAACCGGATTCGCGAATCGCGGGAGAGTCCTCATCACCAAGGGATTGAAGCCCGGAGATCGGGTCATCGTTACGGGCCAGCAATCCCTGCGGAACGGCGACCGAGTGCAGCTTCGCTGAAGGGTCTGTTCGTGCACATCTCGGAATTCTCGGTCAAGCAGCCCGTTCTCGTGAATCTTCTGGTGATCCTCGTGCTCGTCGCCGCGTTCGTCACCTACTCGTACATGACGAAGGAGAAGTTCCCGGACGTCTCACTCGACGAAGTGTGGGTTTACACCTCCTATCCCGGTGTCTCTCCCGAGGAAATGGAGAGGCTCATCACCATTCCCATCGAAGACGAAGTCGCGAGTATCGATGGGATCGAAGACATCACCTCGGTCTCCTCCGAAGGCTACTCGCAGATCGAGATCGACTTCGAAGCGGGCATCGAGGACTTTCCGCGGAAGATCCAGGAGGTCCAGAACAGAGTCAACAGGGTGGAAGACCTGCCGGATGACGCGGAGACCCCCGAGGTCGAGGAGGAAGACTGGACCACGATTGCCGTGCTCGCTTCTTTGAGCGGGGAGATTCCGGAAGACGCACTCAAACGGCTCTCCGAGGATTTCGAGGATGATCTCCTGAACATCCCCGGCGTTGACGCGGTCACCGCCATCGGACGCCGTGACCGCGAGATATGGGTCGAGGTCGATCCTGGCCGGCTGGAGAGCTACGAGCTCTCGCTGGCAGACGTGATCCTGAGTCTGCGGAACAAGAACCTCGACATACCGGGAGGCACGCTCGGCTCGGGGCGAGAGGAATTCCTCGTGCGTACCATGGGCGAGGCCGAGACGCCCGAACAGATCGCACACGTGATCATCCGATCGACGACCGAGGGAGGCCACGTCTACGTGCGGGACGTGGCGGAAGTGAGCGATACCTTCGAAGAGGCCACCACGGAGGGACGGTTGGACGGGAAAAAGACCATCAGCCTGATGGTCATGAAGAGCAAGACCGGTGATACCGTCCGAATCGTCAGAGCAATCAAGGCGCTCAAGAGGGACTACGAGGAGCGAAGGCTGCCGGACGGCGTGACGCTCACGCTGACGAATGACGCCTCCGTCGACATATCGAGCAATCTCAACGCCCTGTATGGAAACGGAGCCGTCGGCCTGGTCCTCGTATTGATCGTCCTGTGTCTGTTCGTTGGCCCGAGACCGGCAGTATTGGCGGCCGTGGGCCTGCCGGTGGCCTATTCCGTCGCTATTCTCTTGATGCAGTATTTCGGGATCACGATCAACATGCTGTCACTCTTTGGCCTCATCCTGGTTCTCGGCATCGTCGTGGACGACGCCATCGTGATTTGTGAGAACGCTTGCCGTCACATCGAAGAGGGTCTCAGCCCGCCGGAGGCAGCCGTGGTCGGAACCAGGGAAGTCACCTGGCCGGTGATTGCGGCGGTCAGCACGACCGCGGCCGGGTTCATGCCGCTCCTGCTGATGAGCGGAACGCTCGGCAAGTTCTTCGGCGTCATCCCCCAGGTCGTCACCTTTGCCCTCCTGGCTTCGCTCGTGGAAGCCCTCTTCATCCTGCCGTCACACATCGCCGATTTTGCCAAACCGATCC
>JBDGUY010000346.1:0-2037 GCA_039585935.1 Gemmatimonadota bacterium | reverse complement strand
GGGCGTCGTCGCCGTCTGTTGGAGTACCTCCGGCGGACGGACTACGAGGAGTATCGGACGGTCATTCGCGAGTTGGGCCTGCGCCGCTAGTTGGCGTGCGGCATCCCGGGACGCGGCGGACGGCGGAGCGCGACAGGCGCGACCGCTGACCGCCGCCTCTTATTTCGGGACGCCACGGCTCTCGCTCGTGTACAATCAAGCCGCACTGAAAATGAAGACGTTGCGGCGCACACGAAGGAAAGAAGAGAAGCGAGGGAAGCAGTAAGATGGCACATCGAATCGAGAAGGACTTTCACGGTCGGCGTCTCGTCATCGAGACCGGCCGAATGGCACGTCAAGCGGACGGGGCTGTTCTGGTTCAGTATGGTGAGACCGCTGTGCTGGTCGCGGTGGTCGCTGAGCGGAAGAGGACGCATCTTCCGTTCTTTCCCCTCACGGTAGAGTACAGGCCTAGGAGCTACGCGGCCGGAAAATTCCCCGGCGGCTTCATCAAGCGCGAAGGTCGCCCCGCGGACAAGGACATCGTATCCGCGCGGCAGATCGACCGGCCGCTTCGGCCTTTGTTCCCGGATGGATATCAGAACGAGACCCAGGTCGCCTGCTTCGTAGTTTCGGCCGACCAGGAGAACGATGCGGATGTACTCGGCATGCTCGGCGCCTCGGCGGCTCTCAGCATCTCGCCGATTCCGTGGAATGGGCCGATCGCAGGGGTGCGAGTCGGCCGTGTCGACGGGGAATGGGTGATCAATCCGACGTTCGAGCAGCTGGACTTTTCGGACATCGACCTCGTGGTGGCCGGAACCCGCAATTCCATCGTCATGGTGGAGGGGGCCTCGGTCGAGGTTTCCGAGGCAGATATGCTGGAAGCGCTGGAGCAGGGGCATGCTGCGGTCAAGGAGTTGATCGCGATCCAGGACGAGTTGGTCGAGCTGTGTGGCGGACCGCCACAGAAGTTCGATTACGATACTCCAGAAATCCCGGCGGAGTTGGTCGATGAGGTCAAGACCCGCGCAACGAGCCGTATCGAGGAAGCGCTGGCATTGCCTGTCAAGGAGGAGCGGACCCAGGCGCTGTCCGCGCTGAGGGAATCCGTCGTAGCCGACCTGAAGGAGCATCCCGAATTCTCGGATCAGATCGGCATGGCGGTCGACATTCTGCGAAAGCTCGAAAAGGCGACGATGCGGAAGCAGATCCTCGATCGCGGCGAGCGCGTCGATGGTCGAGGCCTGGACGACATTCGACCGATCTCCTGTGATGTCGGAATTCTGCCGCGAACGCATGGTTCCGCGCTGTTCACGCGTGGTCAGACGCAGGCACTGTGTGTCACGACTCTCGGAACGGTCCGGGACGAGCAGAGAATTGACACGATCGACGTGGCCGAGGAAACGACGAAGTCGTTCATGCTTCACTACAACTTCCCGTCGTTCTCCGTCGGCGAGGTGCGTCCATTCCGGGGCCCCGGACGCAGAGAGATCGGCCACGGGATGCTGGCGGAGCGGGCCCTGCAGTCCCTGTTGCCGGCATACGAGGATTTCCCGTATACGATCCGCATCGTGTCGGATATCCTCGAGTCGAACGGCTCGAGCTCGATGGCCACCGTATGTGGTGGTTCTCTGGGGATGATGGATGCGGGAGTTCCGCTGCGCGCCGCATGCGCGGGCGTCGCCATGGGTCTGATCATGGAGGGAGACCGCGTTGCCGTCCTGACCGATATCCTCGGAGTCGAGGACGCCCTCGGTGACATGGACTTCAAGATCGCCGGCACCCGCCAGGGAATCACGGCGATCCAGATGGACATCAAGATCGATGGTCTGTCGATTGCGACCATGAGCGAGGCGCTCGAGAGAGCCCTGAAGGGCCGGTTGCACATTCTCGACGTGATGGGTCAGACGCTGGACACCCCGCGCACCGAGATGTCCCGGTACGCTCCGCGTATCATCACCGTCCAGATCAACTCCGAGAAGATCGGAGAGGTCATCGGGCCGAAGGGCAAGACGATCCGGATGATCCAGGAAGAGACCGGCGCCCAGATCAATA
>JBDGUY010000345.1:0-2045 GCA_039585935.1 Gemmatimonadota bacterium | reverse complement strand
CGACGGGTGTGGAATACTCCGCCGAGATTGGTCGCCACGTGGCCCATTTCCCGGCGCCACTGGTTGACGAGTCTCCCGTAGACTTCCGCGAGATCGCTGTAGTCCTCGCCGTCCTTTCCGGTCGCCGTGATCAGCATCGGCACGATCCGGCGGATGTTGGCCAGGCCCAGCCGGGTGGCTTCGATCGAATTGGCTCCCAGGTCCTCGGTTTGAGCCGAGGGGTCCCACACGCTGCGGCTGCCGTACCTCAGCATGGGGTCGTCGTCCTGTCGGCGGACGATCCCTTCCAGAAGGGACTTCTCACCGTCCGGGGAGTCGACCTCCGGTAAGGGGGTGTACCCCCACTCGACCACGAATCGGTCGTACGGCCCGATGATCGGAATCAGCCTCGCTCCGTCCCCAGGCTGGGCCACGTAGTTGAACCTCCCGTAGTCCATGATCGAAGCCTCCGGTCCATACTGCGCGGTAAACGTCGCGCTGCGAAGGCTGTCGACCGGATAGCTCGAGGTCGACTTCATGTTGTGAGGAAACCCGAGCGTATGACCGACCTCATGGGCAGCCACGTATTCCACCAGCCGACCCATCAAGCTATCGGGAAGCGGGAACTTCTGGGCCCGCTCATCGAGCGGGGCGACCTGCACGAAGTACCAGTCCCGAAGCAGGTTCATCACGTTGTGGTACCACTGAATGTCGGATTCCAGGATCTGGCCGGTGCGAGGATCGTGGACGTGGGGGCCGGAGGCGTTCTCGATCGTCGATGGAAGCCAGCGGATCACCGAGTAGCGTGCGTCCTCCGGACTCCACTCCGGATCCTCTTCCGGCGACGGTGCGTCACGGGCCTCGACGGCGTTCCGGAATCCGGCCAGCTCGAACGCGGGATTCCACGACTCGACTCCCTTTTTGAGCCAGGGAATCCATTTCTCGGTGGTCGCCGTATCATTAAAAAAGACGATCGGCTGGACCGGCTCGGAAACGGCCGCGTCCGGGGCCTTCTTATCGAGCCTCCAGCGGGTGATATAGCACCGCTCTTCGGCCCGGTGGACGTCGATCCCGTAGTCGACGCTCTCGATCGAAAAGAACCCCACGCGGTCGTCGCACAGTCGGGGCCGCATCGGCTCGTCCGGGAGTCGGACCATGCTGTGGTGCATGAGCACGGAGATCGTCCCCAGTCCGTTGTCTTCGGGCACCTCCTCCGCCTCGAACGTCAGCAACGCGTCGACCTCGATGTTGTCCGGGAACGAGCGGACACCTTCGACCAGTGATCGGTCCTCATCGAGCTTGTCGGCTTCGAGCCTTTCCTTGGGTGAGATCTCCGCAACGTCGCTGGTGAACAGACCGGTCACGTCCACCACGGCCGCGCTGTCGGGCCCGAACGCCTCGATCGGGAACGCCCGGATGACCGGAGCGAAACGTGTCGCCTCGACCGCCTGGTAGATCGGCAGAGTGGAGTCGGCGGCGATTTCGAACATCTCGTTTCGCAGCAGGACGCGGTTGCCCGTCCGCTCCCAGCGAACGACCCGGCTGCCCAGCTTCTGGCCAGCGAACCCGGTTCCAGTCTGCGCGCGGGAGATCCTCGATACCCACAGGTACGACTGGCCGAGCTCCGCGACGGGGATCTCGTAGAAGAGCTTCTCCCCGATCGTGTGAGCGATAAACAATCCCGAATCGGAGATCGCGTCAGGGGTGATCACTTCGGCGTATGGCTTGATACCATTACTGTCCGCTCCGCCTCGACCTGCGGGGGGTTGTTGGGCACGACCCGCCCCGCAGCCGATGAGCGTGGTGGCGACGACGGCGATCAGTATCAGACGAACGGCTGGCTGGCTCATGTCGAAGGCCTCCCGAGTTCAGCGTTGATCGTATCGAGAAGGATGTGCCACAGTCGCCGATCCCCCGGCTCCGTCCGGATCTCGGACCTCACACGGTTGGACGGCGAGAGTTGGAGAAATCGATCGAGACGGCGGACCATCGGCTGGAGCGAAGGAAGAACACCGAGGACCATCAGGACCTCGATCGTCTCGCCCTCGAATTCCGCCACCGGCATT
>JBDGUY010000344.1:0-2061 GCA_039585935.1 Gemmatimonadota bacterium | reverse complement strand
TCCAGATGATCGGCGATCTCGAGGCGCCGGCGTGCGAACCCGGGGACGATGAATATGAAGAGGAAGCTGAGCGGGAGTGCGCTCCCTGTGCCGATCCGGCGCGGACACGCCGGACGAAGCGCTGGCTCTATCTGATCGCCGCCGTCTCGTTTCTGCTCCTGATCTCTCCGCGCTGGGCACCGCTCGTGTTCTGACCGAATCGAAGTTCAGGCGAGGTCGTTCAGGAGCGCACGGACCGCCTCTACTTCCTCATTGTTCACCGCATGCCCCAGCCCTTCGTAGATCCTGACATCCACATCCGCCCCGAGCGAGGCGAACACCCGGCCGGATTCCTCGACGCGGTCTCGCGGAATGTGGGGATCCGGATCACCGCACCCGAAGAAAGCCGGTGTCCCCTCCAGAGAACCGCCAATGTCGAAAGAAGATCCAGGTGGTCCGATCAATCCTCCACTCAACGCCGCCAGTCCCCCCCAGCGTCGAGCGTTTCGAGCTGTGAACTCGGTCGCGAGGCATGCCCCCTGCGAGAAGCCGAGCAGGAGTATTCGATCGGAAGGAATCCCCTCATTCTCCAGTTGCGAAACCGAAGAGCCGAGAACTCCCAGCGCCGAGTCGAGCCAGGGTTGATTCTGGACCACGGGCGCCATGAACGAATACGGATACCAGCTGCCATGCTGTGCTGCCGGGGCCACCCATGTGGTGAGCGGTCTGGCCAGAACCCGTGCGAACTCGGCGATCCCCTCCGGGCTTCCACCTCTGCCGTGCACGAGCAGGACCGCGGCCTCCGCTTCGCCGGGAGCGGCTCCCAGTCTCAGAGGGGGCAGGCCGGCATGCGGATCACCACTGGCGCCGGGCGCGCTCACGCGGTGGTCTCGATCGGAGGTAGAGCCGACTCGATCTTCTCGCGGGCGGACTCGTACCACGGGGGCAATCGAAGCTCTGTGCCCAGGGTCTCCAGCGGTTCGTCGATCAGCATGCCCGGCGGGTCCGTGGCGATCTCGAACAACACGCCGCCGGGCTCGCGGAAGTAGATCGAACGGAAGTACTGGCGATCCTGTACCGGCGTGACGTCGATTCCAGCACCCAGGATCTCCTCGCGGAAAGCCGCCTGTTCCTCTTCATCCCTTGCCCGGAATGCGACATGATGGACCGATCCCGAGCCGAGCCGGGCCGCCCCCGTTTCTTCCGGCCTGACGAGGTCGACGATGCGGCCCGGGCCGGATCCGGCCAGCTGGAAGCGGAGTCTGCCATCCTCTTCGCCGGTCAGTTCGAATCCGAAGATGTCGGAGAGTAGACGCGCCGTGGCCTCGGGCTGAGCGACCGCGAGCGTCACGCTGTGAAAGCCCCGAATGTCAGTCTCCGCAGCAGGACGAGAGTCCTCCGCCAGCGCAGGGTCTTCGCCGACGATCTCGATCGAGGATCCGTCCGTGTCTTGCAGTGAGAGCACGGGTTCGCCGAACCTCTCTGTCGGCTCCCGGTCCACTCCGAGTGAAGTCGCCCACCCCTCGAGAGAACTCGCTGGTACCGAGTATGCCGTCGCCGCCGTCTCTCCGACTCCTCTCCGCCCGCCATGAATTCCCTGCCAGGGGAAGAAGGTAATCAGTGTGCCGGGAGATCCCGATCGATCTCCGTAGTACAGGTGCCATGTTCCTGGATCGTCGAAATTCACGGTCCGCTTGACCAGACGCAGCCCCAGGTCACCGGTGTAGAAATCTACGTTTCCCTGCGCCGAACCAGCGATGGAAGTGACATGGTGAATTCCAGTTGTGCGAGGCATGTGTCCTCCGGGCAATAGATCTCCTGGCTCTCAACACGTTTCGAACCCGTACGTACCCGGGGTGCGTCAGCGAGATTCGCATGTTAGAATAGCGGCGATTTCCGCCGGACTGTCCGGCATCTGATCCAGACATGGAGGCAGTAAAGATGAAGAAGCTTGTTCTCTCGGCCGTATGCCTGTTGCTCGGCCTTCCCGGTATCGCCAGCGCACAGGAGCAGTACGTCGAGCTCCTGCGGCAGGACATCAACACGCAGAAGACGGCGATTCTCACCGAGGCGATGGACCTC
>JBDGUY010000343.1:0-2069 GCA_039585935.1 Gemmatimonadota bacterium | reverse complement strand
ATCCCAGGTCGTAGTCGCGCGTCCATCCCGGATGCTTCCGGCCGTCCGGTCCGGCCGGGTCGGGCTCGGGTCGCTGGGCTTGCTGATCCTGGACGACGTTGCAGGACTGGCTCAACTGGACGAATGGTCTTCTGTCGAACCGATTCTGGATACTCTGGGACCGGACGTGAGGAAGATCGTATCCACGGGCCGGCCCGACTCGGAGTTTAGAGCACTCATTGAACGCCAGCTCCCGAGGGCCCGGCGGTGGCCGGAGGACCTCCTTCCCATCAGCGGACTCGAGGACACACCCGCCGAAGCCAGCCCGTCGGTTCGCGTCGCCGTGGGAGAGGAATCCGACAGTATCGCGCTGCTGGAGTCCTGCGTAGCCGAGGCCGAAGAGTCCTCTCCAAACTCTGTCGTGATTCACTTTTCTGACGAGTCCGCGGCGTCGGCGGGTGCGGCCGCGCTGGCCGTGACAGGCAGGCGAGTCTCGGTGGATGGCGCGACCGCCAGGATCGAACGAGGGAACCCTGACCAGGTGCCTGGAGCGGCGATTCTGTTCGGCGCCCCCTCTCGTCTCGCCGAGGTCGAGGCTGCCTTCGAAGGTGCTGAAAGACGGTATGCGATCGTACAGCCGCGGCATCTGTCTCATTTCGAGGCTCTTGCCAGGCGTGCCGGATCCGCGATCCATCAGTTCGGCGGTGCACCGCTCAGCGAACCCCTGGACGCTGTCGCGCTGTATCGCAGACGGCTCGAGGAGGCCGTCCGCTCTGTCGACCTCGTCCCGGAGTTGCTCGTGCTCGAGCCCCTGATCGACCGGTTCGGGTCGGTCCGAGTGGCAGCGGCGCTGTCGGGATTGCTCAGACGGAGCGATGAATCGACGGGCACCGTCGTGCCGTGGCCCGATATCGAGGCGGCATCGTTGACGACGCCGTCGTCGCCGCCCGGACGGCCGGCTGCAACGAGATCGCAGTCCACGCCTCGATCAGCGGAACCTCCACGTGGCGCTCGCACGGCCTGGACGAAGCTGTTCTTCGGGATCGGACGAAAGGACGACATCAAGCCGGGCGACCTCGTGGGAGCCATCACCGGGGAGACGGGAATCGTCGGCGGCCAGATCGGAAAGATCGATATCCGGGGAGGCTTCACGCTGGTGGAGATCGATTCGCAGGTCGTGGATGAAGTGGTGCGGAAGCTCGCGGGGGTAACGATCCGCGGGCAGGAAGTTCCGGTGAGACCGGACCGGGATCGCTGAGCGCCGGTGAAGGAACGGCCGTTGGCGCCCCGTCCGACAACTGAGGAGTCCTGACCGTTCTGTGAGACGATTCGCGCTTCGCTCCGCATGGATTTTCGGCTTCGCTGCGCTGCTCGTGGTTGCCGGTACCGCGGCGTTTCGGTTCATTGCCGGTTGGGGGTTCGAGGACTCCCTGTGGATGACCATCATCACGGTCACGGCGGTCGGGTACGAAGAGGTGAACCCGATGACCCCGGCGGCGGAGGTGATCGCTGCCGTCCTGCTCATCGGCGGAATCACCATGATGGGCCTGTGGTTCGCAGTGCTGACCTCGGCGATCGTGGAGATGGATCTGGCCCAGGTGTTCAGGATTCGGCGCAGAATGAAAAAGATCGAGCAACTCAAGAACCACGTGGTCGTCTGCGGCGCGGGGCGCACCGGCAGACAGGTGGTCCGCGAACTCACGGAGGCGGACACTCCCTACCTGGTCGTAGAGCGCTCGGCGGAACGAGCCGAGTACCTGCACCGTGAGTTCCCCGACGCGCTGGTCCTGGAAGACGATGCCACGAGGGACGAGACACTTGTCCTCGCCAGAATCGGCACCGCCCGTGGGCTCGTGGCGTGCCTCAGCCAGGACACCGATAACCTGTTCGTCTGTCTCAGCGCCCGGGACCTTCAGCCCAACCTGAATATCGTGGCTCGTGCCTACGATGAGCAGACGATGCAGAAGCTGTACATTGCCGGTGCGGATCACGTCGTCAGCCCGAATCTGACGGGTGGGATCCGCATGGCGGCGATGATGCTGCGCCCCGAAGTCGTGAGCTTCCTGGATGTCGTGACGCGCGGAGATGGA
>JBDGUY010000342.1:0-2072 GCA_039585935.1 Gemmatimonadota bacterium | reverse complement strand
CAACGCGCGAGCACAAGACGAGCGCCCGCCCTTTACCGTTTCGGCGAAGGAGTTGCCCTCTTCCGAGCGGGACTGGTATCCCGATCCCAACGCAAATGATCGAGGTAGGACGGGGGGATCGCTCCCCCCGCCCCCTCGCAGATCCGGACGTGCGGGACTCCCGCATCCGGCTCCTCGGGCCACAGGCTCGCTACGCGACCCCAATCTTGGGATTGGGAAGCGGGCAACGCTCAAACAGCCGGTACGCCGCCTCCCAAGAGAGGCGTCCTCTCTGACTGCGCCGGCCGAGCCAGTATCGCCAGAGACGCACCACCGACCACCTGAACCGGGACAGCGCCGAGCTGTTGCCCGGGATGCCGTAGTAGGCGTAGTGGCCGTGGAGCTTGGACACCAAGATGGCATGCTGCTTGTCGATCGGCCAGTGACGGTGTTCTCGGCACCAGGTCCGCACCGTCATGAGTGCCCGGCGAAAGCGGCTTTTCTGGGTCTTCCGCTTGATCGTCCACCGGCGCTTCCGCGAGAGGCCCCAGTAGTGCGTGAAACCCAGGAAGTCGAAGGTGTTCGGAGAGGCGTCGCCTTTCTTCGGCCCTTGGTCCGCCCGTGGGGCAGAGGGCCGGAAGTGGACGAGTCGCGTTTTCTCCGGATGAAGGGTCAAGCCGAATCGGGCGAGACGCTTCGGGAGAACCTCCAGGACCCGACGCGCGTCTTCCTCCCGCTGAAACACCATCACACAATCGTCCGCGTAGCGGACCAGGAAGGCCCTGCCGCGCAGTCGTGGGAGGATGTCGTCGTGAAACCATCGGTCCACGACCTCGTGGAGGTAGATGTTTGCCAGCAAGGGAGAGATCACGCCGCCTTGGGGGGTACCGCCCCGAGGGCGTCGCAGTTCCCCATCCTCGAGGATTCCCGCCTTCAACCACTTGTGGATCGTTCGGCGCAGCACGCCGTCGCGTACCCGCTGGTCGAGGATCTCGCGCAACTTGGAATGCACCAGATTGTCGAAGAATGACCGAATGTCGACGTCCAGGACCCATCTCCCTCCCATCGTCCGGAGCCCTTCCCGGAGCGCGATCAGTGCCTGATGGGCCGAGCGCCGGGGTCGGAATCCATAGGAGCAGTCCAGGAAGTCCTGCTCGTAGACCGCGGACAGCACCATCGTCACCGCACGCTGCAGGACCTTGTCCTCAAAGGTCGGGATGCCCAGAGGGCGTGTTCTCCCTTTCTCCTTGGGAATAGAGGTCCGCCGTACGGGTGGAGCGAAGTAACGCCCGGACTTGAACCGCTCCAGAAGATCCGAGAGCCGTTGGTCCAGATGGCGCCCGAAGTCTTCGGCGTTTTCGCCGTCGATTCCAGGTGCAGCGTCCTTTCGCGTCCGTCTGTACGCTTCGCGGAGAAACTCCACGTCGACGTGATGGGACAAAGTCGTCAGACGACGACCCGCAAGTGTCCTCGCCAGTTCCGCTATCTGTTGAAGTCTCGTGGAGACCGTCTCGGCGCTCGATGTCGCCATGGTCGTTCCCCCCAACAGGTCTGTGGAGAGAAGAACGCCCCGCGTTCTCTCCTCTTCCCGACGCCGGCCTTCCCTCCACGGGCTCCCCTGGGGCAGGTTTCCCCGCTTCGTCGGTACTACGCCGACGCTCTGACCACTGACGTCCTTCCCGGGTCGCTCGGTCTCCCTTGCTTCCCAGTACCGGGTCCGCGTGCCCTTGAAGTTCGCTCCCTCGGGAGGTGGGCACGCACCTCCTTCGGGCCAGGGCTCTGGTCCCCCCAGATCCCCAACCGGGTGGCTCGGCCGGAGACGTCAGTGCCTCCCAAGTTTCCTGGCAGCCCTCTCATGCGTCCGCCCTGCTCTCCGACCCCGCCGAGGCTTCGGCGCAGGCGTTTCGCGCGTCCATGCTGCCGCCGCTAGTTCGAGCACGACGGCCCTCGGATGGGAGATTTCGGGGCTCCATCACACGGCTCTCGCATTCCCTGTCTACGCTTCGTGAGGCGGGTCACCCCGAGGCTCACGCAAGACTCGGTTCCGGCGGTCGCCAGCTTTGCCGGGTGGGACTTGCACCCACAGGGTTGCA
>JBDGUY010000341.1:0-2080 GCA_039585935.1 Gemmatimonadota bacterium | reverse complement strand
CCCGAGTCCTCTTCGAGGCGGCGGATGATCTCATAGCCGTGCATCGGCCGATCGTCGAGGAGGCTGAGGATCACGTACTTGAGGTCGCCGCGTCGTCCAAAGCGTTGCCGGCCCTTTCCGCTCCGGACGCGGGGGCCGAACGCGGCGAAGCCCGGGCCGCAGAACGCCGCCCATTCGCCGAAGCCGAAATCGTTGCACTTGCGGCCCATCTTTCACTCTCCCGTTTTTCGCTGGCAGCCGCTGAAAGGCGACCGTCCAGCCGCGTTACGATATATCGGTAACGAACGATAGCGATATATCGCTACAACGTCAACCGGGACGGACTACATCGACGGGCCAACTCTCCGTATCTTGCCGAGGTTGCCGAACGAGGACCTTGACCGGAGGGAGTACGTCTTGCCGAAATTCGTCATCGAGCGTGATTTGCCGGGAGCGGGTAGCCTCACGGATGAGCAGTTCCAGAAGGTGGCGCAAAAGTCCTGCGATGTCCTTCGATCCCTGGGCCCTGACATCCAGTGGGTGCAGAGCTACGTGTCCGACGAGAAGCTGTACTGTGTGTACATCGCGAAGGACGAGAGCTTGCTCCACGAGCACGCCGAGCGTGGCGGGTTCCCGCTCACTCGCATAGCGAGAGTCGAACGGATGCTCGATCCCACGTCCGAGGAGGGAACACCGGAAGCGACGGCATAACCAGCCAACGACAAGGTCCGAGAGCGCAGGAGCCATGATGAGCGACGACGCGAAGCTCCCACGATACAAGGAGACCCACATCGGGGAACATCGTCTTCGCCCCGAGAGCCTGATGATGGGCTACGGTTACGATCCGGCGCTCTCGGAGGGGGCGCTGAAGTCCCCGATCTTCCAGACGTCCACCTTCGTGTTCGAGAGCGCCGAGGCGGGAAAGGCCTACTTCGAGATCGTCCTCGGGCTGCGCGAGCAAGGTCCGACCGAGCACCTCGGCCTCATCTACAGCCGCCTCAACAACCCCGATCTGGAGATCCTCGAGGATCGTCTCACGTTGTGGGACGAGGCCGAGGCCGCGGCCGTGTTCGGGAGCGGCATGGCGGCGATCTCCACCGCCCTGCTCGCCTTCCTGAGGCCGGGAGACGTGCTGCTGCACAGCGAGCCCCTGTACGGCGGGACGGATTATCTGGTGAACCACATCCTGCCCGAGTTCGGGATCAGGTCCGTCCCCTTTCCCGCCGGACGGCCGATCGCCGATGTCGAAGAGGGCATCCGTGAGGGCGTGGGCGAAGGTCCGCTCAAGGTCGTCCTCATCGAGACCCCCTCGAACCCCACCAACGCTCTCGTCGATATCGAGGGCACGGTCGGGCTGGCCCGCTCGCTGGGGCGTGATGGCGAGCCCCCGATCGTCATGGTCGACAACACGTTCCTGGGCCCGCTCTGGCAGCATCCGATGCGCCACGGCGCCGATCTGGTGCTCTATTCTGCGACGAAGTTCATCGGGGGCCACAGTGATGTGATCGCCGGCGCGTGTCTGGGCGGCTCCGAGCCGGTGACCAGGGTCCGGACCATGAGAACGTTCATCGGCTCGGGTGCGGATCCGTGGACCGGCTGGCTGCTGATGAGGAGCCTCGAGACGCTGAAGATGCGCATGACGGCACAGGTGAAGAACGCCAGGTACGTCGCGGACTATCTGCACGACCACCCGAAGGTGCGCTGCGTGAACTACCTGGGCCTCATGGGCGAGGATCACCCCATGTTCGACGTGTATCGCGCCCAGTGTCTGGCTCCGGGGTCGTTGATCTCCTTCGATGTGGAGGGAGGCGAGGAGGGTGCGTTCCGTTTTCTGAACGCCCTCAAGCTCGTGAAACTGGCGGTCAGCCTCGGCAGCACCGAGTCGCTGGCGGAGCATCCCGCGGCCATGACTCATGCCGACGTGCCTCCCGAGGACAGGGAGCGGGAAGGGATAGGTCCCTCGATGGTGCGGATCTCGGTGGGCGTCGAGCACTACGAGGACATTCTGGCGGACCTGGAGCAGGCGCTGGCCGCCATCTGACGGCGAGCGGCAGAAAGGAGCCATGGACGCGACGCAGGCCGTCTCGATCCGCGTGACGGT
>JBDGUY010000340.1:0-2086 GCA_039585935.1 Gemmatimonadota bacterium | reverse complement strand
GAGGTCGAGCCGGGCCTGGAGCTCGCGCGCATCTCGCTGGAGAGCGACGAGGCGGCGACGCCACCGCGCCTGGTGTTCAAATGGTCACTACCTGCCCATGACATGCAGGGGATCTGGACCACCGCGAACTGGTCGAACAAGACGATCGGGCCCGACTGGTCGATGTCAGGGGTCAGCTCGATGTTCGCACGCCATGCGCCGGTGCTCGCGCTGTTCGGCAGTGACGATGGGAATCGAATTACCGTCGCCGTGTCCGATGCCCTGAACACGGTCCAATTGCGGGCCGGCATCCGGGAGGAAGACGGAACGGTCCGGGGAACGATCGAACTCTTTACCGAGCGTCTGCCGGCCACGAAGAGCGCGGAATTCGAGATCCGGATCGACCGGCGAGAGATTCCACTTCGTCAATCGCTATCCGGAGTGAGCGAGTGGTGGGCATCGAAACCGGGTTTCGAGCCGGCGGCGGTTCCGGAGTCGGCCCGGCTTCCCATGTACTCGACCTGGTACAGCTACCACCAGAGCGTTTCGGCGTCAGAGCTCCTGCGCGAGGTCGAGCTGGCGAAGGAACTGGGCTACGAGGCGATCATCGTCGACGACGGCTGGCAGACGCTGGACAGCCAGCGGGGCTACGCGTTCACCGGGGACTGGGAGCCGGTTCGAATTCCTGACATGCGCGAGTTCGTAGATGGCGTGCACGAGCGCGGCATGAAGCTTCTGTTGTGGTATTCCATGCCGCTGGTCGGGGAAAATTCGAGCATCTTCCCGGAATTTGAGGGCAAATACCTCCGGTACTGGGACGGCCAGGGCGCCTGGGTGCTGGACCCTCGCTATCCCGAGGTTCGCGAGCATCTGATCGAGATCTTCCGAGCGGCGATGCTGGACTGGGGAGTCGATGGTTTCAAACTCGACTTCCTGGGATTCTTCGTCGCCACGGATTCAACCAGGCTCACGATCGAGGACGGGAGAGACTTCGCCTCCGTGAGCGACGCGGCCGATCGGCTGCTCACCGACGTGATGGCAGAGCTGCGGGCGGTGAACCCCGAGGTGATGATCGAATTCCGCCAGCCCTACATCGGACCGCTGATGCGGAAGTACGGAAATATGTTCCGGGCCGCGGACGCTCCTCACGTGGCGACGGACAATCGTCTTCGTACTGTCGATCTGCGGCTGCTCAGTGGAAACACCGCTGTCCATTCGGACATGTTCATGTGGCACGCCGGGGACGAGGTGGAAGCGGCCGCACTGCAATTCCTGAGCATCCTGTTCTCGGTTCCCCAGCTGTCGGTCCGGCTCGAGCGCATACCGCCGGATCACAGGGAGATGGTCCGGCACTGGACGGGGTACTGGCTGGAGAATCGGGACGTACTGCTGGACGGGGAGTTCATACCGCATGCGCCGCTGGCCAACTACCCGCTGATCGAGGCTGCGAGCGACGAGAAACGCATCGTGGCCGTGTACGGAGACATGGTCGTTCGCGTACCGGAGGATCATGGACGCAGGGCGCTGGACGTGGTAAACGCCGGAAGCATCTCACGCGTGGTCCTTGAGGTCGGAGGCCGTCCAGGCCTGTTCGACTATCGCGTCGTGGACACGAGAGGTCGGGAGATGGGTACGGGAACCGTGGAACTCGTGCCCGGCGTGTACCGGTTCACGGTGCCGCGGTCGGGGCTGCTCGAGATGAAACCGTCGCCCTGACGAAGGCCCGGAGCTGACCGCCTCTGCCCGGCGAATCGACCGCTACAGTACCGGGGCCCACAGCCGGGCGAAGTTGACGCTGAACCGCCACAGCCACGGCTTGTCCTTGAACGTGGTGGGATCCAGCAGCTCGCTCGTTGCCATGTCCCGCTCCAGCATCTCGGCCACTTCGGTGGTGAACTCTTCGTCGTACACCACGGCTGAGACCTCGAAGTTCAGCCGGAAAGAGCGGTTATCGAAGTTGTGGGTCCCGATCGACGCGATCGCCTCGTCGACCACCATCACCTTCTGGTGCAGGAACCCCGGGCGGTGCATGTAGAACTTCACGTTCGAGTCCGCCAACAGTTCCATGTAGTGGTACATCGCCCGGTCTGCGAGCCACTTGTCCACG
>JBDGUY010000339.1:0-2856 GCA_039585935.1 Gemmatimonadota bacterium | reverse complement strand
AGCGCTACCTCGTTCGCGAGATCGTCCTGGAGCTCGAACAGCTCGGTACGAGGGCGCTCCACGAGCGTACGACCGAAGGTCTCGCCGGTCGCCGCGTTGATGAACGATACGTTTACCCGAATCCGATCATCAGATTGGGCTACGGTGCCGTCCACGAGCGTTCCCACGCTCAGCGCGCGCCCGATACTGTCTGGCGCCACGACTTCGTCCCGGAACAGGGCCGATCCGTTTCGCGAGGTCACGGTCAACGCCGGCACCGAACCCAACTCGGTGATCAGCGTCTCGGTCAGACCGGCTGCGAGATAGGGCATCTCCTCCTGCGGGCTGCGCGGCTCGAAGTACAGCACCGCGATCCGGCGCGGGTCTTCGGTCTCGGCCAATGACTCAAGCGCCGATGCCCGGGTGGCCCGCGCCGCATCTCCCACCGGGTCCAGCGTGGTCAATTCGCTGAACGTGAAACCACCAACGACGAACAGCATGCCCGCGGCAACGAGGATGTTCGCCCCGACGAACAGTCCATCAGCCCTGCTCCAGCCGTCAGGGCCCGGCGCTCCGTGATTCCAGGCCAGCCAGATGACGGTCGGCAGCATGAGCAACAGCAGCGACACGACGAAGCTGGAGAGAGTGGTCGACAGCCCGTACTGGTTCACCCCCCAGTCCACGAACTCGAGAAAGGCCCACGAGACGGCGAGGTAGACACCTGTAAGCTGCGGTACCCGCCGATCGAACGCCTGGCGGATGAATCCCCGCTTCTTTCGGCCTCCCGGGCTCCTGGATGTTCTTTACCGCTCGATGCCCGAGATCTTCGAACCCGAGTTCGACTTTCCCCTTGACCTGGTTGAACGCGCTTTCCGAGATGAACGCACCGCCCGGGTCGGCGAGTGCCTCGATCCGGGCTGCCATGTTCACCCCGTCGCCGTAGATGTCCCCATCCTCGACGACGATGTCCCCCACGTTGATCCCAATCCGGTATTCGATTCGGCGATCTGCAGGGATCCCCTCTTCGCGCGCCGGCATCGCCCTCTGGATCTCTGCGGCGCACTCGACGGCGTCCACGGCGCTCGCAAACTCGCACAGCAGCCCGTCTCCCGTCCCCTTCACGACATGCCCGTGATGTGCCTCTACGGCGGGTTCGAGCAATTCCGTGATGTGGGATCTGTGGCGCTTGAGAGTCCCCGCCTCATCGGCCTCCATGAGGCGCGAGAACGAGACCATGTCCAGCGCGAAGATTGCAGCGAGTTTTCGTTCCATGCCCCTGCCTCTGGGGGTGGCGGACGGCCGCGCGACTCCGGGACCGTCGGATCGTGCCGTCCTCGATTCTACGAACTTGGAACCGCGGACGCGACTCCCACCTTCCCGAGTCTCGTGACTCATTCTGCTGATTGGACTTTCGGCGTTCCGAATCCTAGATTTCGGGACGCTATCACACAGCCCCGGGGCGTAAGGGTGCGCAGATGAGACTCTCCTCGCAGCGGTCCGTCGCCGACTCGTTCTCGTCCATGCCGTTAGAGACGTTGGGCGCCGGAACGGACTTGAATCTCCAGGACGGATCTCGCGTCGCCGTGATCGGCGGCGGCCCCGCCGGTTCGTTCTTCACCTACTTCCTGCTCAAGATGGCCGAGGAGATCGATCTCGAGCTCGAAGTCGACATTTTCGAGCCCCGGTTCTTCTCGCGCTGTGGCCCATCCGGCTGCAACCATTGCGGTGGCATCGTTTCCGAGTCCCTGGTCCAGATTCTCGCTACTGAAGGGATCAACCTCCCGGCAGAAGTCGTGCAGAGGGGCATCGAGTCCTACGTCGTGCACATGGACGTGGGCAGTGTCGCCATCCAGAGTCCGGCCAAGGAGTCCCGGATTGCTGCACTGTATCGCGGTAATGGGCCCAGGGAGGGTGGTGACCTGCAGTGGGACAGCTTCGACGCCTATCTGCAGGGCATGGCGGTCGAGAAGGGCGCCAGGGTCAGACACAAGCTCGTGACCGGCGTCGACTGGATCGACGGCAAGCCCCAGCTCACAGAAGCGGACGGCACGGCCTCCACCTACGACCTTGTCACGGTGTCGGCCGGCGTGAACAGCAACTTCATCAAGCTCCTGAAGGATTCGCCCTCCGGCATCGAGCCTCCGAAGACAACCCGCACCTACATCTGCGAGTTCAAAGTCGGGCGGGACGGTATTCAGGAGATCATGGGGAACGCGATGCACGTGTTCCTGCTGAGCATCCCCCGTCTCGAGTTCGCGGCGTTGATCCCGAAGGGCGAGTTCGTCACGATGGTGATGTTGGGCGACGAGCTCGACCAGGAGCTCGTCCACGCATTCCTCAACGATCCGACGGTCCGCCGGTGCTTCCCGACCGACGCGAAGCCCGTCGTGTGCAGTTGCTCGCCGCTGATCAACATGGGAGCGACCAAGCGGCCGTACGGCGACCGGATCGTGATGATCGGAGACAGCGGGGTGACCCGCCTGTACAAGGACGGAATCGGGGCCGCCTACCGCACGGCGAAGGCGGCCGCCTCGACGGCCGTATTCCAGGGCGTGTCCGCGGAGTCGTTCGAAAAAAACTACTGGCCGGCCTGCAAGGCGATCTCCTCCGACAACGCGATCGGCAAGGTGATCTTCGGGGCCACGACGCTGTTCAAGCACTCGAAGATCTCCCGCCGCGCGATCCTCCGGATGACGACCCTCGAGCAGGAACAGGAGAAGTCGCCGCACATGAGCTCAGTGCTGTGGAACATGTTCACCGGCAGCGCGCCGTACAAAGAGATCTTCGTGAGCACGCTGCACCCGGGGTTCCTGGGCAGCCTCGCCTGGAACCTCGCACGGGGCGTCCGGCCGTCCGCCGGGAATGGAAAGGTGGCCT
>JBDGUY010000338.1:0-2094 GCA_039585935.1 Gemmatimonadota bacterium | reverse complement strand
ATCTTGGAAATAGTGGCGGCAGTGGCCGTCGTCGTCGGCCTCGTCCTTTTCCTTCTTTTCCTTATTCGCCCTCCGAAGGTGGAAATCGTCATCCTGCCGCTTCCGGCAGGAGACACCGAGACTTGTGTATCGGTCGACGGAGCGAGCTACTGCGCACCCGGCCGCACGAAGAAGGACCTGCCGGGTAAGGGGGACTTCACGATCGACGTCGATGGAGATACCTATCGTCTGAATGCACGTTCTCCCGGTGGAGCCCGTCTCCAGAATGTTTACGTCGTGGTCGGCAGCAAGTACGTCATCGGGGTATACGAGGAGGGCGTCGAGGACGCCGAAGGGGTGCTGAGGCTCGCTACCAAAGATCAAGGCACGTGCATCACGTGCCCCAATGGAGCGACCTTGTGCGGACACAATCCCCGGTGCAGGTAGGGATCAGGCCGTTCACATCAACGGTGCCAGGACCTGTTCCTGGCCGCGGTCCGTCGTGACCGCAGTGCGGGCGGTGCGGTAGCCGCGTCCTGAAGCGATGACAGGGCCCGATCGGTCATAGTATTCGATCGGGTCCTGTGCATGGTCAGCGGTTCGGCGCTGTCGCCTGTGATTGCTCTTGTTTGAAGTTGAAGTTTAGGTATTTAAACTACACGTTAGCATCTGTTTACGAGTTCGCAAACATGTCCGCATCGAGCTTGCGTTCGGCACCGTCCGATGCTATAATTACGGTGTCCGATCGCTGCCGTTGGAGCGGTCGACCGGCGTGGATTTGATCGCAGCTTGAAGGCGCGCCGATCCGAGAGGGACATACCTTCTAAAGCGTGGGCGAGGGCCTGACGTGAACTACTGCGATCGGGCCCTCGTTGCATCCGGCAAGAGCCGAGATCCTGCCTGCGTTTTCCCTGCGATCGAGACGGATCCGACGTACCGGGAGATGGTCACTCGAAGTCTTCGAATGACTGTCACACCCCACCGCTAGACTACGAGTGCGGTGAGGGAGTCCCCGGGGAGTGCGACTGTGGGGCCGCAGGTCGGCGAACCGGGCCCCTCCCGCACGAGTAGACTGGGAGAAACGGTTCCGCGGAACCGTTTCTCACACAGTCCGGCCGCACGACGCGGCCGGCCGGCGCGGATTTGAATTCCGCAGCTTGAAGGCGCGCCGGCCTGGAACAGGACACTCCTTCTAAAGCGCGGAGGACGGCGGGTCTGACATCCTGGACCGCCCGATCCTCCCGACAGCAATGCGGACGAATGCCGGCACTGCCAGGCGGGGCACGACAGATACGACGGAAATGAAATAGATACGAGGAGATAGAGATGAATGCGACGAATACGATGATGATCATCACGCCCTACCGCTCCGGCGGGACCTGGGTGTTCGACGACCCGAACGCGGGCCTCGTCGCCGAGCCGTTCGTGTCGGGTGCGCCCGCCATGATCGACCAGGTGATCGAGGTGGCGGGAATCGAACCGTCCGACGCGAGACGGGACGGAGTGCGCCTGCTGTTCTCGGCGAATCCGTTCCCGGGCTACCAGAAGGAGGCGCTGCGGGTGCGGGAGGACTTCGGAGGCAACTGGTACCGGTTCGAGGAGCCGGACCTGGAGGGATGGCTGTGCCCGGCGATGTTCCACTACTTCGACGAGGCGCCCGAGCGCCTGTACGTGCGGGCGGAGCCGCTGGTGGGCGGGAACTAGACGGAGAAACACGTTTCCGCGGAAACGTGATTACTGGCGCGACAGACTCTGAATCGATCCCGGGGGCGGGAGATGAGAGATGTCCAGGTCGACGAGCACAGAGCCGTTCACGGTCGGAGTCCGGACGCAGGGCAGGGGCACGCTGGAGGAACCCTGCCTGTGCACGGCCTGGCCGCTGCGGCTGAGATACGAGACCGCGCCGGCCACCGGATCCGGACCGGGAGCCGACCCGAGGGTGTCGATCCTGTATGGCGACCGGCGGATCAACGCCTGGAAAATCGAGCGCGAGCTGGTGGAATCGGGGCGGCTGGCCGAGGCCCTGTCGTGGCCGGTGACCCTCGCGTTCGAGGGCTACCTGGAGGTGGGGCACGTCGGGGGCACGTTCTACCTGATCACGGACTGCGAGGAGGA
>JBDGUY010000337.1:0-2113 GCA_039585935.1 Gemmatimonadota bacterium | reverse complement strand
CGGCTCAGGGAACTCGTGCTCGCCCCAGCGGACGCGATGGTCGAGGGAGCCGAGCGGATCGCCGCGGGAGACAGCGAGCATCGACTGCCCGCGGCGGACACGATTGAACTCCAGCGCCTGTCGGCTGCGGTCAACTCGATGGCCGATGGACTGCTCTGGAACCAGGAGGAGCTGGCGGCCAACGTTCGGTCACTCGATGCGACGAACCGCGAGTTGTCTGAGGCACGCACGCGCCTGGTCCGGGCCGAGAAGCTGGCATCGATCGGACGCCTGTCTGCGGGAGTTGCTCACGAGGTCGGCAATCCCCTTGGTGCGATCATGGGCTATCTGGAGGTCGGAAAGCGTCAGGGCGCGGACGCAGAGTGGGTGGACGGGATCGGTTACGAAACCAGGCGAATCGACCGAATCGTACGGGGCCTGCTGGATTACGCCCGCCCGAAGGAAGCCGCGGACCGCGCGGTGGACCTGAACGAGACCGTTCGCCGAACCGACGAGATGCTGAGGCTCCAGGGTCGATTCCGCCGAACCAAGGTCAGCCTGGCGCTGGCTCCTGATCTGCCGCTCGTGCGCGGAGACGCGAACCAGTTGGAGCAGATCCTCGTCAACCTGCTGCTCAACGCAACGGATGCGGTCGACGAGGGACCCGATGATGGTCACATCGAGATTCTTACCAGGATTGTGCAGGTCGAACCTGAGAGTGCAGCCCTCGTTCAACGCCGCCAGAACGATCCGTCGGGAATCAACTATTCGCACCTGCGCCGGCTCGACCAGGCCCGGGACCCCGGCCCCGCGCGTCGACTGAAACCGGGTAGTCAGGCAGTCGAACTGCTGGTCCGGGACGATGGTCCGGGGATTCCGGACAACGATCGAGGTCGGGTATTCGAGCCGTTCTTCACCACAAAGGAGCCGGGTCGGGGCACCGGCCTCGGACTTGCCGTTTCTGCACGGATGATTGAGGGCATGGGCGGGACTATTGAAGCGCTTCCCGGCGATGGCGGGGGTGCGGTCCTGCGTCTGCTTTTGCCTACCGCGAGCGGGGAAACGGCATAATGAGAATCCTGGTTGTTGACGACGAGGCGGGTCTCAGGCGTACGGTGGCCCTCCTTCTTGAGGACGAAGGGCACGAAGTCGAGACTGCCGCGGACGGCGACGAAGGCTTGCAGAAGGCCACGGACGGTCAGTTGGATCTCATTCTGACTGATGTCCGGATGCCGGGGCTCGACGGCATCGGATTCCTGGAGCGATACCAGGAAGACGGAGACGGCGCACGCGTCATCGTGATGACGGCATACGGCAATTCGGACATTGCCGTCGAAGCGATTCGGAAGGGCGCCTGGGATTACATCGACAAGCCGTTTACTCCCGACTCTCTTCTCCTGCGAATCCGGATCGCTGAAGAATCATCAAAGAAAGACCGTGAGATCCACCGCTTGCGGCGCGAGGTGCGGGTCGAGAAGCGGCACGGCGGAATCATCGCGAGCAGCGCTGGAATGACAAAGGCCCTCGAGCTGGCTGAGCGTGTCGCCAGACATCCGACGACCGCGCTCGTGACAGGTGAGAGTGGTACCGGAAAGGAGTTGATCGCCCGGCTCATCCACGAGGCTTCCGGTCGAAGCGGTGCATTCGTGCCGGTGAATTGCGGTGCCATTCCCGAGAATCTCCTCGAATCGGAACTGTTCGGACATGTCAAGGGATCGTTCACGGGTGCCACGAACGATCGGACGGGACTGTTCGAGGAAGCAGATGGAGGAACCCTGTTTCTCGATGAAGTCGGGGAGTTGCCGCAATCGCTGCAGGTCAAGCTCTTGCGCGCCTTGCAGGAGGGAGAGATCCGTCGGGTGGGTGAGTCGAAGCCCCGCCAGGTGGACGTTCGAATCATCGCGGCGACGGCCCGTGATCTCGAATCCGAGGTGCAGTCCGGTGGTTTTCGATCGGACCTGTACTATCGAATTAACGTTGTGCGGATCCACCTGCCTCCCTTGAGGCACCGCACGGACGAGATCCCGGCCCTTGCCCGGCATTTCCTCGCCTCCTACAACGAGGCGATGGCGATGGACGTCGAGGGATTCGAAGCCGAGGCCCTGAAGTGCATGGCGTCGTATTCATGGCCGGG
>JBDGUY010000336.1:0-2125 GCA_039585935.1 Gemmatimonadota bacterium | reverse complement strand
TCAAGATCGATGTAATCGCGATGCTCAATCGTGACTACATGAAGGCGCTTCTGAAGGCGAGTTGAGTCTCCGGGGCGACGGACCGTGACGCTGGCGTACGTCGCCCTTGGTGGGACCCTGGGGGCTCTCGCCCGGTACGGCATCAGCGGATGGGTGTACGACCGGATGGGAGAGAACTTCCCCTGGGGTACACTCCTCGTGAACCTGGTTGGCTGCCTGGCGCTCGGCCTGGTGATCCGACGGTTGCAGGGGAAGGGGACCGCTGCACTGACGGTTCCTATAAGGGGATGCCCCTGTATCAAGCGCTCTTGCAGATGCTCCGTGAACATGGCTGCGCCGGCGCGTCCGTTGTGCAGGGGATAGCGGGCTTCGGAGCCAGCGCGCGGATTCACACGGGCAGCCTCCTGCGTCTCTCGATGGAGCTGCCGATCATCGTCGAGGTGGTGGACACGGAGGAGAAGATCCAGGAGGTCCTTCCCCTGATGGACCGGATGCTCGGCGGGGGCCTGGTGACACTGGAAAAGGCGCACGTGGTTCTGTATCGCGCAGACTCGCGGTCGGAGGGCGCGGCCCCGTGAGTTTCTGCGAAACTCAGCAGGCCAGGCTCGCGCCCCTGTGGGACCGCATGCTCAACCATCCGTTCCTCCTTCAGACCCGGGACGGAACCATCCCTCACGACACGTTCGCCTCGTGGATGAGGCAGGACTACCTGTTCGTCGAGGCGGCGATCCCGTTCCTCGCGGCGTTGATTCCCAAGGGACCCGCCAGTCACTGGGAGCCCATGACCCAGGCGATCGGCGCGCTAATACGAGAGTTGCGGCTGTTCGAGGAGCGGGCGGACGCGGTAGGAGTGGAGATCAGGGGTTCCCAGCCCTCCTTCACCACGCACGCCTACATCCAGTTCCTGCTGGCGACGGCGCAGAATGCCTCGTACGAAGAGGCCTACACCGTCCTGTACGCGGCCGAGAGATCCTATGACGATTCTTGGAAGATGGTCCGCGCCGGATTGGATCGTTCTTCGCCCTGGTGGCCCTTCGTCGAGAACTGGGCCGGTCCGCAGTTCGCTGCGTACGTAGCCTACCTGGAAGTCGAACTGGACAAGCTGGCAGCCGAGGCCGGCCCCGATCGCCTTCATCGAATGGTCGAGGCCTTCGAGACCACCGTGCGCTACGAGGTCGCATTCTGGGAGATGGCGATGACCGGCGAGGGTTGGCCGGGGATTCCGTCGACGAATTAGCGGGTCGCGACTGCACCCGAGGAGGAACGGTGCCCTTCACGGATGAGCTCTATGAGGCGGCAAAGGACATTTGGGATGCACAGGTGGCCCACCCTTTCGTCCGGGGACTCGCCGATGGAACGTTGGATCCGGCGGTCTTTGAACGCTGGGTACGCCAGGACTATCTCTACCTTGCCGAGTTCTCTCGGGTGTTCGCGTGGGCGGCGGCCCGGGCTGATCGATTGGAATCGATGGGCTGGTACGCCGCCGCTCTGCATCTCACGCTGAATACCGAGATGGAGCTTCACCGAGCGTACGCCGCGCGGTTCGGCATCGGCACGGAGGACCTGGAGGGCGAGGAGATGTGGCCCACCACCAGGGCCTATACGGACTTCCTCGTGCGGACGGCGGCGGATGGAGATCTGGCGGATCTCGTCGCTGCCCTCCTCCCCTGCGCGTGGGGGTATGTCCATATCGCCAGCCGCATTGCCGCCGCCGGCCACCCGGCGGATCGACGGTACGCCGACTGGATCGAGCAATACTCGTCCGAGGACTTCAGGTTGGCGGCCGACTGGCTTCGCTCCGAAATGGACCGGCTGGCTGAGGGTGCCTCAGCGACGAAGCGTTCCAGGTTGCGAAAGCTGTTCGTGCTGTCGAGCCGTTACGAGTGGCAGTTCTGGGAGATGTGCTGGCACGGAGAGCTGTGGTCTCCCTGAGGGGAAGGGCACATGGCGGGCAGGGGCGACGCCCCGCGTCGCCGCACCCTACCCGCCAGATGTCCCGGGCTCAGTTGGACAATCGAATGACCAGGTCGGCTGCCACCTGCCTGAAGACTTCACGCAGGTCTTCCGCCGCCGGGGCGAAGTACATTCTGCCGCGTGGCTGATCCGAATTGACCCTTCCGTGCTC
>JBDGUY010000335.1:0-2125 GCA_039585935.1 Gemmatimonadota bacterium | reverse complement strand
TGTACCGGGTCCGGCACTTTCTGGCCTGCCGCCAGGTTCGCCGAATGCGGCCTGACATTTTAACCCCTGCCTTGATTCGCGGCCAATATGCCGCGGCGGTCGGCGGCAGACGATTGCGTCGAGGATACGAAAGCGGCGCCCTCCCATGCGGAAGAGCGCCGCCGGTGCGGTCCACGCTCTGGAAGAATCCCGAGCGGAAATGTACTACCGGGGAATGGCTATCGTGAGCGGTACTTCGGTCGAGCGTGCAGGATTGTACACCTCCAACCCCACCACGTCGCCTGGCTCAAGCGATTTCACGGCCTCCCGATAGTCCTCAATGTCGCTGATCTCTGTGCGGTTGATCGAGGTAATCACCGCGCCGCGCCAGATCTCGGTGAACGCTCGCCGCGCATAGGGACCGTATTCGTCGACGGAGGATATGACCACGCCCTTGATGTTGCTCGGCAGGTCCAGGGCGCGCCGAATGTCACGGGTGAGTTCCTCGACCTCCACGCCCAGAGGATCCGTACTGTCCACCTCCACGACCTGAGGCTCTTCTTCCCGCTGCAAATCACCGGCGTCCATCAGACGGACCTCGAGCGTTTCAGGCTCGAGGTCGTCCGCCCGGACCACCGTCACGTTCACCGTTTCTTCCGGTTCGTGCCTGCGGATCTTCCGCTGCAGGTCCGGGACGGACGCCACCTTCTCGCCCTCTACCGCGACGATCACGTCGCCCACCCGAATCCCGGCGTTGGCGGCGGCCATTCCCTCGTTCACTCCCATGACCTTTGCGCCCGCGACCTCATCGAGTTCGTAGTAGCGAGCGTCGGTGTCATCCACACCCTGGATGGACACGCCGAGGAGTGCCCTGCGCACCTCGCCGAAGCGCACCAGGTCGTCGACCACCTCCTGGACCAGGTCGATCGGCACGGCGAAGCCGTATCCCTGGTTCGATCCGTTGTTCGATGCGATCGCCGCGTTCACTCCGATTACTTCTCCGCGGATGTTGAGCAGCGGACCGCCCGAGTTGCCCGGATTGATGGCGGCGTCCGTCTGGATGAAGTCCTCGATCGCCAGGTTGCCCCCATTGGTCTGTTCGAGGCCCTGGCCGATGATGTTGATGCTCCGCCCCTTGGCGCTCACGATACCGGCCGTGACCGTGGTCGTGAGCGGCCCTCCGACACCACGGAAGCCTGGACTGCCGATCGCCAGCACCCACTCTCCGACACGCGTCGCGTCGCTCGACCCGAGGGTAACCGGCGTCAGCCCATCCGCGTCCAGCTTGAGCAGAGCCACGTCGGTAGTGGGGTCCCGGCCCACGAGCTGCGCGGTGAACTCCCGCCGGTCACTCAACTGGATATTGATGGCCTCTGCGCCTTCGACCACGTGGTTGTTGGTGATGATGTAGCCGTCGGCGCTCACGATGAAGCCCGATCCGCTGCCTCTCACCCGCTGGGGCGGCTGCTGCTGGAAGAAGTCCTCGAACGCCGGCGGAAGCGCGCGACCCTCGCGGGAATGCTCGGCGATCGTCCGCTCGACGAAGATCGTCACCACGGCTGGCGTCACCCGTTCGGCTATGTCGGAGAAGCCCGCCTGTGGAATGGCTTCGGCCTGGACCGTTGTAGGCTCGACCACGTTCAGCGTAAGTGGAGGATACTCGGCCAGGCGGGCCATGCTCGGCGGAGTGAGATCCAGTCGTGCCGCAATCCCGAGACCGATGGCGAAGGCCACGGCCGCGGTCAGCATGAGATTCAACTTGGTTCGCAACGCGTCGTTCATCGCTATTCCTGTCAGCTGTCCTTGGTCAGACGCGGCGTCCATCGGATCACCGCGCTGGATGCGCTAACTCTACTATCGCTCCGGGGCGCTTTCGGTTCCACCCTCCCGGAATACTCCTTCCTGAGACGTCCGGGCAGGTCCCCGGGTTGCCCGGACGCGCGACGGATGAGAAACGGCGCCCCGCTGGGACGCCGCCTCTCAACAGATTTCCGGTCCGCCGTCGGGAATCTACTTGTCCTCGGACTCGTCTACGATCTCGTAGTCGGCCTCGACGACTTCCTCCTCCGGGGACCCTTCGTTCTCCGCCGCATCGCCTTCCGCGGATTCCTCGAATCCGGGGGGCGGTTCGGCCTGGTCTCCCATG
>JBDGUY010000334.1:0-2125 GCA_039585935.1 Gemmatimonadota bacterium | reverse complement strand
GTCGCCGGCCGTTCCGTAGCGCGACACGAGCTCAGTACGAATGGCAGCGAACCAACGTTGCAGTACTTCCGACTTCCGGGGATCGGCAGGATCGAAGTCAATTCCCGACTTTGCACCCCCGATCGGAGGACCGGCAAACGCGAACTTGAGCTCCATCGCCTTGGCGAGGAACGTCACTTCGTCGCGCGTCAGACCGGAGTGCATCCGTGTGCCGCCACCGGCTGCTCCTCCCTTCAGGCTGTTTATCACCAGCCAGCCCCGCGCCGGAGTCTCCGAGTCGTTCCATTCGAACACGATCTCCGGCGCGGCTCGGAAGAAACGTTCGTAGCGCTCCCAGATCGATCCCGGGGCCGGGCGTTCTTCTGTCACCATCAGCTCGTTGGTCGCTTCCAGCTGTTGTTCTCACGATCGATGTCCGGATACCACTGGTCCGGGTCGATGACAACCTCGTCCACCGTACCTTCGAATGGGATCGTCCGGGTAATACTGCGTGTCCCCGCCCACACCGACGCGGGCCAGGTCACCGTCTCGGTCGCACCACCCTCGGAAGTGAGTCGGACTTCCACCGGCATCACTCCTCGATTCAGGTTTTCGACTGTGACGTCAACTCCGGCCGAGGACTGTTGAACCGATGCGATCGACTGATCCAGCGTGCCGGTCTCGTAGAACCAGCTCTGCCAGAACCAGTCCAGGTCCGTGCCTGCCGCCCCTTCGGCCATCGCGAAGAAATCCCAGGGCATCGGGTGCTTGAATGCCCAGGTGCGAGCATAGTCTTTATAGAATACATCGAACGTCTCTGCGCCCATCATGTGTCGAAGGGAGTGCAGCAGCGTCCCGGGCTTGCTGTACGCAGCGACCGAGCGGCCGAAAGGGTTCTCCGCGAAGTCCGTGTGTCCCATGATCGGAACTTCCGCTTCGAATCGGGCGGCCTGCAGATAGCCGTTCATTCCCCCGAGACGGCTGTTGGACGTCTCATACCAGTCATCCATGGCCAGGGCCGTGTTGAACGTCGTGAAGCCTTCGTCCATCCAGGCGTAGGCCATTTCTTTCGTACCCACGATCATCGGCATCCAGAAGTGGCTCAACTCATGGGTCACGACCCCGTTCAGTCCCCGGCCCCTGGCCTGGTGCGTGATGAACGTGATCATGGGGTACTCCATCCCGTTTACCTGCGGAGGACCCATTGCCGCCGTGGCCTGCGGATATGGGTATGCGAGGATGTAATCGGAGAAGAACTCGATCGCGTGCTTCGCGTACAGAGTGGCTTCGGCCCAGTGATCCATGTCAGGCGTGAACACATTCTGGATAAGGACACGGCCACGGGCTCCGCCGGTCTCGGCACCGGTAACGTGCCACACGTACCTGTTGGATGTGGCGAATGCGAAGTCGCGCACGCTGTCCGCCACCAGGCGCCAGGTCTGTTTGCCGCCGTCGCTCGCGAGCGTCGCGTTTCCCGACTCGATGTCATTCGCCGACACCACGGCGATCACGGTGTCGAGGGCCGGGGCCGCGCGCAGCGACTCGACTTGCTCCGGACGAAGCATGACTTCCGGGTTCTCGAGCATTCCGGTCCCTACCACGACCCAACCGTCCGGCACGGTAACGTCTACCTCGAACCGACCGTATCCGACGTAGAATTCACCGTTTCCGAGATACGGGCTCATGTCCCAACCGAACACGTCATCGTACACGGATACCTGGGGATACCACTGCGCGAGGTTAAACACGGAATTGTCCAGATGTCCGTTCCGGAAACCGCCTCCGCCCGAGACGGTGAACCCCCAGTCGATCTCCAATTCCGCCGTACCGCCACTGGGGATCGGCTGATCGAGCTGAATCACGGCCACGGTTCCGTTCATCCGGTACCCGGGACCCTCAGGTCGAATCACCTGACCGTTCTCGAATCTCGGGCGGGCCAGCACACCCAGCTCCGTCCCGTTCAGCGCGATCCGGTCCAGGTCTACTCCGCCGGTGAGTGTGACGGAGCGATTCCGGCTGACGCCTTCCGAAAACACGTTCTGGTAGAACCGGACAACGATCGTGGTCAGTTCGTCTGGACCATCGTTGTAGTAGGTGATCGTCTCGCTGCCGGTGAGTCTTGCCGTCTCCGGTTCGATTTCGACTG
>JBDGUY010000333.1:0-2125 GCA_039585935.1 Gemmatimonadota bacterium | reverse complement strand
TTCACGCCCCCAGCGCCGGGTGTAACTTCGGTCCGCTCCTGCGAGATTGCCCATTCATCTTCCGACACCCAAGGACGGCACGGGACCTCCGGATGTCACGGCTGAGCACTGGAACCAGCATACGACTGGGACTGTTCGTCGGCCTCATGGCCGTTGCGGCAGCCGTGCGTCCCGCCGCCGGACAGGTTGCCATCTCCGGAGGCTGGAATTCCGAGATCCTGTATGACATCGAGGCCACGTCGGAAGACGTCGCTGTCGCGGACTCGTATGGCTGGAACATGGGGATCTCCTACAACTGGAACTCCGGCATCTTCGGATTTCGGCCGGGGATCTACTACCATCGCATCCGCCAGATCCAGATCACGGCCGGGGACAGCACGACGTCCTTCGATCTGGACATCGTCGAGATCCCGGTCGACATCCGGGTACGGCTGCGCATTGGTACCGTGACGCCCTACCTGCTGGCCGCACCCGTGGTGACCTTCACCTCCACCGCCGACGCCCGGACGGACTCGGAGCTGAGGGACGCTCCGTGGAAGATCGAGTTCGGGGTGGGAACCGAAATCGCGCTCGGGGTCCGCCTGTGGCCGGAAGTACGGTTCGGGATCGGGATGTCGCGGCTGTTCAAGGAGGGGCTGGACGTCGGGGGGACGCTGGTGAACCCACGGCTCAACACGTTAACCGTGCGTCTGGGCGTGAGCTTCTAGTTCGGAAAGGAGTCGCCGGGCGACCACTCGGGCCGCCCGGCGTTCGGATCACCTCAGTCGTTCATCTCCAGGAGGTTGAGGAGGAAGGCGTAGTTGAACGCCGTCTCCTCGTACCGGCGGTCCCGACCCGAGCCACCCCCGTGTCCCGCCTCCATGTTCGTACGGAGCAGCAGGAGGTTGTTGTCGGTCTTGATCGCCCTCAGCTTGGCCACCCACTTTGCCGGCTCCCAGTACTGGACCTGCGAATCGTGCAGTCCGGTGGTCACCAGCAGGTTCGGGTAATCCTTGGCCTCCACCTGGTCGTACGGGGAGTAGGAGAGCATGTACTCGTAGTACTCCTCCTCGCGGGGATCCCCCCACTCATCCCACTCGAACGTGGTCAGCGGGATGCTCGGATCGAGCATGGTCGTCACGACATCGACGAACGGGACGCGCGCCACGACCCCTCTCCACAGATCCGGCCGCATGTTGGTGATAGCGCCCATGAGCAGACCGCCGGCGCTGCCGCCCATGGCAAACAGCTTGTCCGGGGTCGTGAAGCCCTCATCGATCAGGTACTCGGCCACGTCGATGAAATCCGTGAACGTGTTCTTCTTGTTCAGGAGCTTCCCGTCCTCGTACCAGGCGCGCCCCAGCTCCTGGCCGCCGCGCACGTGGGCGATGGCGTAGATAAAACCTCTGTCGATCAGGCTCAGCCGCGGTGAGCTGAAGCTGGCATCCATGCTGGACCCGTAGGATCCGTAGGCGTACAGGAGCACCGGGTTGTCTCCGTTCCGCTCCGTGCCCACCCGGTACACGATCGAAACGGGAACCTCCGTGCCGTCCCGGGCCGTCGCGTGGAGTCTCTCCGTGACATAGTCATCGGACGAGAAGTCACCCAGGACCTCTTCCTGTTTCAGTAGCGTCCGCTCCCGCGTCTCCATGTCGTAGTCGAAGACTGAGCTGGGAGTGGTCATCGACGTGTAGCCATACCGGAGAATCTGCGTGTCGAGATCAGGGTTCGTACTCACGTAGGCCATGTAGGCCGGTTCGCCGAAGTCGATGTAGTGCTCATCCGCCCCGGACCACGGACGGATCCGGATGTGCCGCAGTCCGTCCCTCCGTTCGGAGACCACCAGGTGATCGCGGAACATCTCGAACCCCTGGAGATAGACGTCGTCCCGGTGACCGATCACCTCTTCCCAGTTCTCCATTCCCGTTGCCGAAACGGGAGTTCGCATCAGCTTGAAGTTGCTGGCTTCCCCACTGTTGGTGCGGATGTAGAAGTGGCCGTCAAAATGGTCCAGGCTGTGCTCGTGACCGCGCTCGCGCGGCAGAAACACGGTGAACTCCCCATCCGGCTGCGAGGCATCCAGATAGCGGAATTCGTCGGTCAGCGTGTGGGATGAGCCGATGATGATGTACTTCTTGTCTTTCGT
>JBDGUY010000332.1:0-4172 GCA_039585935.1 Gemmatimonadota bacterium | reverse complement strand
CACGCACTCCGTGACTGCCCGATCGTCCTCACGCTGATCCGGGATGATGCGATCGAGCCGTTTCTTTCATCCGTGGACCTGTCCGGAAAGGTCCTGATCCACGCATCCGGTAGTCTTCGCACACCCCTCGCGACCTCGATGCACCCACTGTACACCTTCGGCCCCGACCTCTACCCGGCCAATGTGTATCCCCGAATACCATTCGTGTGCGATGACGACGGGCCCGAATTCGCTGACGTGTTTCCGGATCTCGAGAATCCGAACTGGCGGATCGCGCCGGACGACAGGCCGAGGTACCACGCGGCCTGTGTGATGGGAGGGAACTTCACGACGTTGCTGTGGACTCACGCGATGGAGATCTTTCGCGACGTCGGTCTGCCGCCCGAGGTAGCGTTGCCATTCCTGGAGCGCACCTGCGCGAATGTGGCCGAGCACGGGGGACAGGCCCTGACAGGTCCGCTGGCGCGGGGGGATCGCAGGACGATTTTGGAGAACCTCGCTGCGCTACAGGGCGATCCGTGGGCCGCCGTTTATCGAGCGTTCGTCGAAGCGGCACGCCCGGAACTGCTGGTTGACTCAGATACCGCCTCGGAACCGGAGGAGACGCCGTGAACGTGCACGATTTCGCCGCCGCCAAACGCGATGGGCGCAAGCCGGAACCGGAGGAGACGCCGTGAACGTGCACGATTTCGCCGCCGCCAAACGCGATGGGCGCAAGCTGACGTTCACGACCTGTTACGACTGGTGGTCGGCGCGCATCCTCAACGAATCGTCGGTGGACGGCATCCTGGTGGGGGACAGTGCGGCCATGGTGATGCATGGCCACTTTTTTAATGATACGGCGACCACCGAGATGATGAGCCTGCACATCGCGGCGGTAGCACGTGGCGCTCCGGACAAGTTTCTGATCGGCGACATGCCGTTTCCATGGCACAGGAAGGGCATCTCCGCGGCAATGGACGTGGTGGACGCGTTTCTGACCGCGGGGGCGCATGCCGTGAAGCTGGAGGGAATCGAGGGCCACGAGGAAATCGTAAGGCACATCGTCGGCTCCGGGGTCCCGGTGATGGGGCACGTCGGCCTGACGCCGCAATCCGTGAACGCGCTGGGTGGATATCGCGTACAGGGGCGAAGCGAAGACGCGGCCGAGCGACTGGCGGAGGAGTCCCGCCGGCTCGAGCAGGCAGGCTGCTTCTCGATCGTGGTCGAGGGAGTCGCATCCGAAACCGCGGCCGCGATCACGCGGGCGGTGTCCATCCCCACGATCGGGATCGGCGCCGGCGTCGAGGTGGACGGCCAGGTCCTGGTGTTTCACGACCTGGCCGGCCTCCAGCGGGAGGTGAAGCCGAAGTTCGTACGAACTTTCACCGATGGGTACGGGATGCTGCTGAATGCCGTGGAGGACTTCGACCGGGCGGTAAAGGAAGGCAGCTTTCCCGCCGGGGATGAGACCTACGAGTGATCCTCATCGATGACCTCGACGTCTGGCGCTCACAGCGGGACGAGTGGCGGTCAGCCGGTCATAGCGTCGGTTTCGTCCCCACGATGGGGGCTCTGCACCAGGGCCACCTGTCGCTGGTAGAACGCAGCGTGGCGGATAACGACCGCACGGTCGTCAGCATTCTCGTGAATCCAACCCAGTTCGACGAGCAGGGGGATCTCGACGCATACCCGAGGGATCTCGAGCGAGATACGTCACTGCTTGAAGGGGCCGGCGTGCACGCGGTCCTCGTACCGGATCCGGATGCGATCTACAGGGACGGTTACCGGTACAGGGTCACGGAAACGGAGCGGAGTCAGTCGCTCGAGGGGGCCTGTCGTCCGGGTCACTTCGACGGCGTCCTGACCGTGGTGCTGAAGCTTCTGCACATCGTCGAGCCCGACCGGGCCTACTTCGGAGAGAAGGACTGGCAGCAGCTCGAGCTCGTGCGGGACATGGCCGACGCCCTGTTTCTCGATACCCGGATCATCGGGTGCCCGATCGTGCGTGAGGCGGACGGCCTCGCTATGAGTTCGCGCAACGTGCGCCTCGATTCGTTTGCGCGAGCCAGGGCGGCCGAGTTCGCATCCGTGCTGCAGGCCGGGGGCTCAGCAGAGCAGGTTCGCTCCAGGCTGGAAGATCTCGGCATCGACGTGGACTACGTCGAGAGGCGGGACGGTCGACTGCTCGCTGCCGTGCGAATCGGTGGGGTGAGATTGATCGACAACGTGCCGTGAACATTCCCCGGAGATGACATTCGGGGCGCTTCAATTGCCCGGCACGTGACAGTGTGTCACAAATCATCCTCACATCTTCTCACGTCTTGAGACCCCAATATTCAGTCCCAAAAGTATCCGCCACCCGGATGGTGCGCAGAAAATCAAGCGATCACGTGACAAATAGTGCATGCGCGGTACGTGTGTACCGCACGGCATGGAACCTGCGGGTCCGCGCGGCTCATATGGCGACGGTGTTCGACCGTTTCCAGGACCAGACGAATGTCCTGGCAAAGCCGTACCGCTACATGGCTCCAGGGGGTAAGAAATGAACTGGCCAATGGAACAGGGCGTATATTTTCTCGGATTGCTGGCGATTTCCGCCATGCTCATCGGGTTCACCTCTATCTTCGCACACTGCGGCTGGTGCGCGTGGCGCGATCGAATGGCCACGAAGAAGGGCCGCTGACCGGCGAGACTCCCCCTTTTACGCTATGAACTGCCATGCCCTGAGCCGTGGCGGGTCGATCATGCCGGATTTCATTGAGTCGGGAAGAACAACGCCGTTCGTACCCATAGCGCCGGACCCGGCAACCACCGCGTAGGCCGAGGTCGTCGTCGGATCCTGATCCCGCAGTTCTGTACGGCGCGCAGCCACGTCACGCAGCGCCTCTTCGGCTTCCGTCCTCGCTGCTTCGAGTTCCTCGATCTGTCCGGCCAGCGCCTGACGAGTCTGCTCCCTGTCGCGCTCCTCCAGCCGAGCCGACTCGAGCTTGTTCCGCGGCAGTCCGGGCCTGTTTCCCGGCCTGCGTCTGAGCCTGTTTCTCGGCCTGCCTCTGCGCCTTCAGGCGCGCCTGCTTCTTCATGACCGCGCGCAACGCCTTGGCCGCGCTGGCCCGATCTGCTTCCAGCTCTGCGATTCGATCGCGTAGCTCGATCTCCGATGTCTCTCGGGCTCTGACCTCGAGGCGAGCAGCGGCGAGCGCTGTCGCGGCTTCTGCTCGGACAGATTCGAGGTTGGCCTCATACTCCCTCAGAGTGCTCTTCCGGCTCTCACGTTCGTCGACGAGGCCCTTCAGATGCTGCCATTGCGCTTCGACCCGGGCTCGCTCCTTCTCGAGTTCCGGTTGCATCCGGTCGACTTCCCTGAGTTGCTGTTCGAATTCTTCTTCACGCAACATCGCGAGACGTTTCGCATCGGCAGCGTGGCTGGCCACCGCATCTCGAGCGGCACGGCGAACTGCCAGCAGGTGGAGGACGTAAGTGCCCACGACGAGAGAGCAGATGGCGAGAGGGGCGTGCCGCCAGATCACGGCGCCGATGCCCGAGGCGACCGTCGCCAGACTCAGCAAAGCCACGGACGTCGCGCTTGCCGCCTCCGGAATGATCCCGCGGGACCTTGCGGGAATGTCTTCGCTCATGCCTCGCCTCCAGCGTCTACATCAGTCGGCCAGGTGTGATTGCACGGGAGGTATTTCTCGTGGTGCCCCGACAAATATAGCGAAAATGGAAGAGGAGGCGAATCTGTCAGGTCGCTTCAGCTTGTCTCGCGATTCGTTCGAGCATTCCCCGGAACATCACGTTGTGCACGGGAAGCAGTGCATACCAGTACAGGATGCCCCCCAGCCCGGTCGGATCGAAGACGGCAGTTTGCGTGATTCTCGCTCCGGAGCCATCAGGCGTCACCTCGAATTCGAGCCAGGCCCGTCCCGGCAGTTTCATCTCGGCCTTGAGGCGGAGCCGCCGGTCCGGTTCGATCGTCTCCACCCTCCAGAAGTCCAGCGCATCGCCGGGTCTGAGATCGATGGCGTCTCGCCGACCACGCCTGAGGCCCGGGCCGCCGAACATCCTGTCGAGGAGACCTCGAATCCTCCACAGGGAGTCCCCGAAGTACCAGCCGACGTCGCCTCCGATCCGCCGCACGGGCCGGAATGCCTGCTCCACGTCGCTCTTCACACGCAATGTCCTGCTGTCCA
>JBDGUY010000331.1:0-2143 GCA_039585935.1 Gemmatimonadota bacterium | reverse complement strand
GTGCTCGCGTACCAGGTCCTGGAAGAATGGCATGCTGCTCCACATGGGCGTCCTCACGCCGGCCGGGCTGACCACGTTGACTCGAATCGGGAGCCCGCGATCCCGGCACTCGATTGCTGCCGCCCGCGCCAGCATGCCAACGGCCGCTTTGCTGGTGGAATAGGCCGCCGCTCCGGCCGATGGACGGATCCCGGATGCCGAACCGACGAGAACGATCGCTCCGCCGCTGTCCCGCATGGCCCGGATCCCGTGCCTCACGGCCAGGAATGCACCGTCGAGATTCGTCTCCAGGACCCTGCGCCACTCGGCCATACTGGTCTCAGCCAGTGGAGCTGCTCCCGAGATCCCGGCCGAGTGCACGAGGATATCGAGCCGTCCGAAGCTATCCGTGATTTCGGTCAGCGCGTCCTCCCAGTCCGCTTCATTCCTGACGTCCAGCCGAATGGTGGTCGACGGGGCATTCGCCGGCTCGGAGGCCCCGGAATCAGACGAGCGGGGAGTTTCGAGATCCGCACCGAAGACCGTGGCCCCGTGTGCAGCGAGGAGCCGGGCGGTAGCCTCCCCGATTCCCGAGCCTGCGCCGGTGACAAGCGCGACACGGCCGGACAGGTCAACCATTTCCGACGTCATCGATCTGCATCAGCTCCACGGGCGCTCCGTCGTCGACCACGAATGCCACGAGCACCCCGGGCGACGGACGGTTCGGAGCGATCAGGACCTCCCTGCCCTCGAGCGCCGCCTCCAGGTCGTCGACCTCGAAGGCGATGTGGGGCACCCGCTGGACGAGTTCTGGCACAGGACTGTCTTCGTCGAATCTCATCCACTCGATTCGATACGGACTCGTTTCGTAACCCGACACATGCATTCCGAAATCGGGCAGGTATCGCTCACCTCGCCGGGACTCGGAGGTCGGAATGCCGAGATGGTGATATCTGAGCATCGGCTTCATTCCCTTCGCTACGATGGCAGGTATTCGGCCGGGATCGGATACTCCTCGCTCTCCTGTTGCCAGAAGACCGACATGATCCACCAGCGGGTGCCGTCGAACAGGAGCTGAAAGCTGTTGATGCCCCTCCCTGCCGCTGGACCGCCCTGCTCATGGCTCCATTCGTACGTACTGAACACATGTGCGATGTTACCGAAGCGCTCGACCTTCCGGGCAATCTCGTATTCGTAGAACGACTGCTCCCTGAAATAGCGGTCCGCCCGTTCGATGAAGCCCTCGACATCCGTGACGTCCGCGGCCCACTCGCCGGACTCGGCTCGGTACGTCGGCATGTGCCTCGAATCCGGGTGGAACAGGGATCGTTCGCGATCCCAGTCACGCTGTTCGTCGGCGGCGCCCGAGATTACGTCATAGGAGGCGCTGATGATCGCGTCGATCGAAGCGACATCCTCGGTCGCGGCATCCTGGGCAGCGGCCGGACTGTTCGCGCAACCGATGGCGAAAACCGCAACGGCGAGACGGCGAAGTGAGATCATCAGAAACCTCTCGAACAGTGGTCATTCCGGCTTGAAATTATCGCATGAAAACGAGCCTGCTTCACCGCCGAATCTCGAAATCCACGACTACCGGCCGGTGATCCGAAGCGACGGGTTCGTCCACCAGCCACTGATTCAGCACCACGAATCGGTCCCGCGGATGGAATAGCACGAAATCGATCTCCCGAACCGGGTCGAATGAAGAATAGGTCAGTCGGTCTCTGCCCTTGTCTACTACTGCCCAGGATTCTTGAAGCAACTGCATTACGTTCGATCCTGGCGTCGAATTGAAGTCACCGGCCAGGATCGTGGGAATCGTGTCCGACTCCAGATACGCTTCGAGACGAGTCGCCTGCGCCAGGCGCTCATCATCCGTTCGGTAGAAGTGAATACCGACGAATCTGACACTCTGGCCTGTTTGCGGCGAAGTCACCGTCGCGCTCAGCGCGGTTCGCGGCTCGTCGCCATCGGGCAAGCGCAGATTCTGCGACGCGGCGATCGGCCAGCGGGACAACAGAGCCATCCCGTACGCTCCACCCTGGTACGGCATGAACGAACCGAACAGGTGCGCGAGACCGGTAAGACGGCCCAACTCGGCAGCCTGGTCGACTCCTTCGGTTCTCGTGGTCACGCTGTCGATCTCCTGGAGCGCCACCAGGTC
>JBDGUY010000330.1:0-2147 GCA_039585935.1 Gemmatimonadota bacterium | reverse complement strand
AAGAATCCCGTGCAGGGAACGGAGCTGTGCGCGGTGGTTGAGTTCATGTACTCGCTGGAGACTCTGCTGTCGGTGTTCGGTGACGCGGGGTTCGGCGATCGACTGGAGCGGGTCACCTTCAACGCGTTGCCGGCCACCTTCTCCCCGGACATGTGGGCCCACCAGTACGATCAGCAGGTCAATCAGGTGCAGTGCACCATTAACCCGGACCACATGTGGACTACCAACGGACCTGAGTCGAACCTGTACGGGCTGGAGCCAAACTTCGGCTGTTGCACGTCGAACATGCACCAGGGGTGGCCTAAGTTCGCCGCGAACCTCTGGATGGCGACGTCCGACGGCGGAATCGCGGCGATGTCCTATGCGCCGAGCGAGGCCAAGTTCTGGGTGGGAGAGACGCCGGTCACGGTGACGACGGACACCGACTACCCGTTCCGCGAGTCCCTGGCCATCTCAGTGGATCCGGCCCAGCCTGCCCGTTTCCCGCTGGCATTGCGCGTTCCCGCGTGGGCAGGCGGCGCGACGGTGTCGATCAATGGCGGCCCAGCTCAGCCCATGGCTCCAGGCGGATTCCACCGTATCGAGTGGGAGTGGGAGAGCGGCGACAGGGTAGCGGTGGATCTGCCGATGCAAGCGATAGTGACCAGGCGCTACAACATGGCCTACTCCGTCGAGCGCGGCCCTCTGGTTTACAGCCTCGCGCCGGATGAGGAATGGACGCGGGTCAACGCAGACCAGCCGCACCGCGAGCTGCCGCATGCCGACTACGAGGTGCGCCCAGGGTCGGCCTGGAATTATGCGCTGCTGCTCGATCCCGAGGAACCCAGCGCCGGTCTCGAGTTCGAGGAGCGACAGATCGGAGAGCAACCGTTTTCACCGGAGGGGGCTGGCATGCAGGCCCGTGTGCGGGGTCGCCAGCTGCCGGGATGGCAGCTGAGGCACGGCTGGGCGGATGAGGTACCCGTCGGCGAACAACAATCGGACCAGCCGCTGGAGGAGTTGACGCTGATACCGTACGGCTGCACAAACATCCGGATAGCAGAGTTTCCGCTGCTGGCGGAGTGACGGATCTGGCGAACCGCGGCTGCACTCAGGGACGCAGTCCCTCGGCCGGTCGAAGCCTGGGTCTAGAGGGAGCGTTCTGGGATTCCCGGTCGAACTTCTTCGGATAGGCATATGAGCGACACCGAGAACCATGGAGACATAGTCCGGCGTGATCCGGGAGAGATCCAGGATCTGGTCGGTCCGTCTCCCCTTCGAATCATCCGCGGAATGGCGGGCACCGGCGTGGTGTGGGCCGGATTGTGGGCCGTTGGGGGCTTGGCGTTTCGACTCGGAGTGTCATTCGTGGCAGGCATTCCGCTAATCGCGTTTCTCCCTGCTGTCATCGGATGGGCGTTTTCGGGTTTCCTGGCCGGCGCGGGGTTCGCCGCCGTCCTCGCGACTATGGAGCGGAAGACTGTCCTCGAGGACCTCAGCCTCATTCGGGTGGGTGCCTGGGGTGCCACCGGGGCGTTCCTCGCATCCTTTCTGGTCATGATAATGATGGGCATCATCGGGTTTATCGGAATCGAATGGGCTCTCTTCCAGGGAGCGGTGGCCGGTTTCCTGGGGGCGGCGTCTGCCGTTGGGACCACGAAGCTGGCCAAGGCGGTACCGGACGACCGGTCGCTGCCGGCTCCATGACCACCCGGCGGTGACCGCACCTGAGGAGGGAGGCGAATGAACTGGGATGCGATCGGAGCAGTCGGCGAGATCATAGGAGCCATCGCCGTGGTGGTCTCCATCCTCTACCTGGGGCGTCAGGTTCGGGAGGGCGCTCGCGCAACGCGGGCAGAAACAGAACTGGAAGCCGCTCAGATGTGGTCCGAATTCCATGCTCGTGTGGCTCACAGCCCCGACATGACCCGCATCTGGGACAGCGCTCACGCGAAACCAGAGACGCTCTCCGATCAGGACCGTCAGCGTTTCGTCTGGCTCATAGCCGAGTACTTCTTCCTCGTAGAGGGCCTGTTCAAGCAGTTCGAACGGGGTTTCCTGTCGGACCGGACGTGGGAGCCGCATGCAAGGACCGTCGCAGGGCTATTCGAGAACGCAATCGTACTTGAGTGGTGGAAAAGCGGGGTCTCGCCATACACGGCGGACTT
>JBDGUY010000329.1:0-4104 GCA_039585935.1 Gemmatimonadota bacterium | reverse complement strand
GACCGCCGAGCCGCGCTACGAGCGCGCCGCAGGAGAGATCTCGCGAGCCTTTTCCCGCACGGTGGGCAGCCATCCCTCTGCGTTCAGCATGTTCCTGTGCGGCCTGGAGCTGGTTACGGACGGCGGGAAGGAGCTGGTGATCGCGGGCGCTCCGGAGTCGGACGCGGTGAGGGACATGCTCGAGGTCTCGGGCCAGGGCTACGAGCCGCACCTGGTGACGATCCTGCGCCCGGAAGGTGATGATATCGGAGACCTGGAGGTAGTGGTTCCGTTCCTGGTCGAGTTCAGGGGTGCGAAGGGAGTCGAAGCGACTGCCTACCTGTGCCGGGGACTCATGTGCGAGCAGCCTGTAACGTCGGCCGGCGAACTGGAATCACTATTCGGACGGGCACGGCAGGAGGAGTGACCTTCAGGTGTCCGTTTCGGATCGGCCATGGCGGATTCTCCACAACAGATCGTCCACCCACAGGCCCCCGAACAGCCAGCCGAGCGCGCAGCCCAGAAGCCAGCCTCCTCGCGTTGTCCAGCCGGTGAACACGATGATCGAGAAGGCCACCGCCGCTATCGCCAGGGCGTACGCGCCGGCCATCACGGCCCGCCAGTGCACGCTGAGTTCCAGCGCCTTGAGGCCGAGCGTCAGCAGCAACGCCACGAAGAATCCGATCAGACTCCAGAGGATGAACTCCAAGGCGTTCTCCGGTTTCCGGTACCACTCCTCCATGCACTACGCGTCCGGCCCCCGATCGCAGAATCGAACGCGCCAGCGCCACGCTCAAGTATGGGCCGGCCGGGGGTGACTTCGCTATGTTAGGGTCCATGAAGCTTCCGTCATTGCAGCGCTTAATGGAGCAGGCTGTCGCCGTGGCGCGGCGATTCCCCCTCGTCCTGACGTGCGGCGTGATCGCCGCCGTTGCCGGGTCGCTGATGATCGATGCCGGCGAAGACACCGAGCGCTATCTCAGGATCCTGTTCGCCAGTTCCCTCGGGCTGCCCCTGTTCGTCGGTCTCGAAATGCTTGCCCAGCGGCATGGATGGAAGGGGATCGGGAAGCTGGTGTCGCTCCTCGGCGGCGTCGCATTCCTGGTGCTCGTCTACCTGCTGAGACCGGGCTGGTCGGACGACGTGGCCCTGTCCAGGTTCTTCCAGCTGGCGCTCGGTCTCCATCTGTTCGTCGCGGTCGGGCCTTACCTCGGTGTCCAGGAGAAGAACGGGTTCTGGCAGTACAACATGACCCTGTTCCTCCGCTTTCTCATTGCCGGCGTGTTCGCGGCCGTGCTGTATTTCGGGCTGTCGATCGCCTTGCTCGCGGTCGAGAATCTGTTCGAGCTGGACATGGATGGCGACATCTACGGTCGCCTGTGGTTCGTGCTCGCCTTCGTGTTTCACCCCTGGTTCTTCCTGGGTGGCGTCCCGGAGGACCTGCCCTCGCTCGACGCGCAGACCACCTACCCGGGAGCGCTCAAGGTCTTCGCCCAGTACATCCTGGCGCCGATCGTGGCCCTGTATCTCGTCATCCTGACGCTGTACCTGGGCAAGATCCTTCTGACCCAGGAGTGGCCGAGCGGCTGGATCGGCTGGCTGGTGTCCAGTGTGGCAGCCGCCGGCCTCCTCTCACTGCTTCTGTTGCATCCGATCGAGGAACGTGAGGAAAACCGCTGGGTGCAGACGTACGCCCGCTGGTTCTACATCGCCCTGATTCCGTCGATTGCCATGCTGCTGTTGGCGATCTGGAAGCGAATCGATCAGTACGGCATCACCGAGCACCGCTATTTTCTGGTCACCCTGTCGCTGTGGCTGGCGGGTATCTGCATCTACTTCATTCTCCGGAGGCAGGGTTCGATCAAGGTGATCCCCGCCACTCTCGGCATCCTGACATTTCTGACGATCGCCGGACCGTGGGGCGCGTACGCCGTGTCCGAGCGCAGCCAGGTGAACCGGCTGGAGGGGATCCTCGAACGCAACGACATGCTGGCCGATGGCCGGCTTCGAGAGCCGCGCGAGGAGGTCTCGTTCGCGGACCGCCGTGAAATCAGCGCTGTTGTCCGCTATCTCACCGAGACGCATGGAGTAGCAGTAGCGGAGATCGAGCCCTGGTTCGAAGATGGGCTGGCGAGCATCGATTCCGTTTCCGCCGATCCCGGGCCCTCGCCGCGGGCGGAGTCCGACGCACGTACGAGGGCGATCGTGTCCGCCATAGGGATCGACTACGTGGATCAGTGGGCGGGGGTGACAGAATCTCGCTTCAACTTCTCCTCCGGCCCGGGAGAATCTCCCCTGGACATCGCCGGATACGACTACGTGCTCCGGGACCAGAATGCCGATTCCGTATCGATCGTGGTGGAGGGCCGCGCACTCGAGTTGACATGGGACGAAACCACTTCGAGGCTGGTACTGTCCGACGAGTCGGGACCGGTCGGCTCGGTGTCGCTGCAGGAAGCGGTCGCGGCGGCGATGGCGTTCAGGGCCGACAGCTCCGGGACCGGCTCCATACCAGCGCGAGTGCTGATGTCGAGTTCGCAGAGCCCGGGGGCGATGCTGATCGTGTACCTGAACTCGATCAGCGGTACACGCGACCGTGATACGTCCGCTGGGTCCGACCCGGTGGACTTGATCGAGATCGATTGGTTCTCGGCGGATGTGTTCTTCACGCTGTTTCCGCTGGATGAGGAGCCACCGGAAGTGATCGAATGAGCGGCCCACGACTAAATGTGGTCAAGGACTCGGCCGGTATCGAGCTTCACGCCGGCGGTACCTGGAACGTAGAGGTGCCCACCCCGACGGGCGGCGACGCGATGTCGGCGATCGAGGCACTCGGTCCGAGCGACGTGCTTAGATACGACACGTCGGAGCTCGCGGCGTGGGACACCGGGTTACTCGCCTTGCTGCTGCGGCTCGAGCAAGTCGCTACCGAGCGGGACGTGACGATCGATCGTTCCGGGCTCCCGGAAGGCGCCCGCCGGCTTCTGGCGCTGGCAGAGTCGTCGCCCGCGCGCGACGACGCCAGGCGTGACACCGGGAAGGCGCCGTGGCTGGATCGAGTCGGAGCGTCGACGATCGCGGCGGCTGAATACGCGGACGGATCCGTCGAATTTCTCGGTGAGACGACCGGGGCGATCAGCCGGTTCTTCATCGGCCGGGGACGGTACCGGAAGCGCGATCTGTGGCTCCTCGTGCAGCAGGCCGGGGCCGGCGCGCTGCCGATCGTGTCACTCGTCTCGTTCCTGCTCGGAGCCATCCTCGCATTCGTTGGAGCCGTGCAGCTCCAGCAGTTCGGGGCGACGATCTACGTCGCGAACCTCGTGGGCGTGGCGATGGCCCGCGACATGGGTGCCCTGATGACAGGCATCGTGATGGCGGGCCGCAGCGGAGCCGCGTACGCGGCGCAGCTCGGAAGCATGAAGGTGAACCAGGAGACCGACGCGCTCGTGACGTTGGGAATCTCTCCGGTCGAATTCCTGGTCGTTCCCAGGGTGCTCGCGCTCTCGTCGATGATGCCCCTGCTCACCCTCTACTCCGTTTTGATGGGCATCGCCGGTGGTGCTCTCGTGGCGATCGTGATGCTCGACCTGTCGCTGACGACCTACTGGAATCAGACGATCGAGGCCCTGTCGATGAGCGGTCTGATGGGAGGGCTGTTCAAGGCGTTCGTGTACGGCATTCTGATCGCGCTCGCCGGTTGCCGGCAGGGAATGCGCTGCGGCGGAAGCGCCTCTGCGGTGGGTGATGCGGCGACTGCTGCGGTCGTCTCCTCCATCGTCGCGATCATCAGCGCGGCCGGCATATTCGCCTGGGTCTTCTACGTGTTGGGGATCTGATCGATGACGACCGCGTGCAATGCTCCCACGATCGCTCCGGGCGAACAGCCGCACATCGAGGTCCGCGACATGACGATGGCGTTCGGAGACTTCGTCCTCCAGCGTGACCTCAGTTTCGGGATCCCGCGCGGCTCGATCTTCGTCATCATGGGAGGGAGCGGGTGCGGGAAGAGCACTCTGCTGCGCCACATCCTGGGCCTCCTCACCCCGGCAAAGGGCAGCATTCTGCTCGATGGAGAGGACCTCACGAACATCGACCCCAAGCGTCGGCAGACCCTGATGCGGCGGT
>JBDGUY010000328.1:0-2156 GCA_039585935.1 Gemmatimonadota bacterium | reverse complement strand
GACGCTCCAGCGCCGGCTGGCGGATGACGGGATCAGCTACCGCCGGGTGTGCGATCGCGCGCGCTTTCGACGGGCCGTCGAGCTGCTCGAGGATCCGTCGGTCACCACGAGCAACCTCACCGGCGAGCTCGGGTATGCCGACCGCCGCAGTTTCATAAGAGCCTTCCGGCGGTTTACGGGCATGACACCCGGGGAGTATCGGCGTGTCGCGAAGGGCTGACCCGAGCGTTGCGCCACGACCCGGAGTCAGCCTCTCCCGTAACGGTCCCTGATCCATGAGGCAGAACATGAGACGACTGTTTTCCAGGAGCCGGGGCGATTCCCGTCGCTCGGTTCGATCGGAACAGATTCCGCTTCCGCCGCGTATCCCTTGCAGGCTTGGACACGGACCTCCGATCCGGATTCAGCAGATCGAACGCTGACACTACAGGGAATCAACGGATGGCGATCTACGAATATCACTGCGAAGCCAACGGCCGGACCGTTGAAGTCCGGCATGGTATGGACGAGAAGCTCACGACCTGGGGCGAGCTGGCCGAGCGGGCGGGCATGCACGTGGACGGGACTCCGGCGGATGCCCCGATCCAGCGGCTGATGAGTGCGGGCGTGGCGATGACGGGCGGCTCGACCTCGAGCCCCGCACCGCGTGCGGGACCGCCCTGCGGCTCCGCCTGCGGCTGCGACTGGAACTAGAGGTTCAGCGGCAGGACCCGCACTCCGGCGCTTCCGGAAACACGAGCAGCCGCTCGAAGGGGATCGCAGATCCGCAGGCTGCGCAGACGCCGTACGTTCCTTCTTCCATCCGCTCCATCGCGCTCCGGATCAGGCCAAGCCGGATCTCCTCGCGCTCGTGCAGATTCCGCGTCAGGCTCTGGTTCTGGAGTTCGTCCATCCGGGACAGCCGACCGACCCGGGACTGGTCCAGCTCCACCGGCTTGAGTGCCGCTTCCGAGGCCTCGATGCTGCGCAGCAGGCGGGCGAGCTGGGCCTCCAGCTCCTCGCGGAGCTCGGCCAACTGGTCCTTGGTGAGGGGAGTCAATCGGCCAGCGACCAGCTTCCGTAGACCCGGATCTCGGGCACAGTGAGCCGGGTGGGCATTACACCATCCAGACGGTAGCCGCTGTCGCGCACGAACAGGGAGAGGTCGGTGCCCACCGCGAGACGGCTCCCGAGCGGGACGAGTCCCCGGGCCCTGCCCCAGTGGAGCCAATGGACGGCATCTCCGCCATTTGCCGGCGTGTCGTTGACCGTCCCCAGCCAGGTCGTTCGCCACGAGGCGCCCAGTCGCGCCTGTCCGGCACGGGCCTCGATCTCGAACCTGCCATCCAGGCCCGGACCGTACTCGAAGCTCCTGAGGTTTCCCGCGATCGGGACGCGGCCGTCGAAGTCGAATTCCGAGTCCAGGGTGCCGAGAATCGTCACACCGCCCTGGACACGAGTTCGGATTTCGGAACTGGAACCGGTGGGCCAGCGCGATTCGAGCCGGGCGCTCACGGTCTGACTGCCGTACTGATAAGCGTTCGTATTGTCGAACTCGTATCCCTGCACGACCGCCCACGCATGCTCCGCGCCTTCGCCTTCCTTCAGAGATCGGGTCAGCAGATTGCCCCGGATCGCCAGCTCTCCGAGCAGGTTGCGATCGGCGAAGTTCAATTGCATGTCCAGTTCGAACACGTCGAATGCGCCGCCACGCCGGCCGCCGAACGCGTCGCCGTACCCGATGTGCAAAGCCGCGAATGCTCCATCCGATGGAGACTGAAGAGAGCCCTCGGTGCCGGTTCCGACGCCCCGGTACCCGCCGTCCACCCGCATGCTGAAGTAGGAGGGAGTGCGCTCATCGGGGTCCGCCGGATTGGGCATCATTTCGAAAGCGCGCCCTGACGTCACACGATTGAAACCGCGGATCGGGTTCAGCACGAACGCCGCCGTCTCCCTGCCGAATCGCGCAAATCCCGCTGACTCATTGTCCAGTACGGCCGAGGACAGGCGGTACGTCGCCTCACCCAGGGCGATCCCGCCGAGGCTCGTGTTGATCACGTCGTTCATCGCCATCGGGTGGGTCTCGCCGCAGCACTCCCACATCAGGCTGCCGCCGATCGTGTACGGCACCGTGCTCCAGAATCGGAGTCCGTTCGACCGGCCGGCGTTGTGATACA
>JBDGUY010000327.1:0-2161 GCA_039585935.1 Gemmatimonadota bacterium | reverse complement strand
ATCGGCGACCAGCTCGAGGTGGATGGCCGCATCGGCGAGGTCCTGTCGGTCGATCTTCTCTCGGTCAAGCTGCGGCTGCGCGACAACGTCATGATGCGCGTGCCGAACGAGAACATGATCAAGTCGACCGTCCTCGTTCGAACGCGGTTCCCCATCCGCCGCGTCGATCTGCAGATCGGCGTCGCCTACAAGGAGGATACCGTGCGGGTCCGGGAGATCCTGTTCGAAGTCGCGGACCGGAATCCGCTGTGCCTCGACGAGCCGGCTCCCCTGTTCATCTACAAGGGGTACGGAGACTCCGCCCTCGAGATCCAGTTCTCCGTGTGGGCGGCGCGCGAGAACTTCCTGCCGGTCAGAACGAGCATGTACGAGGAGATCAAGACCGCGTTCGACCAGCACGACATCGAGATTCCGTTCCCGCACCGCACCCTGTACACGGGAAGCATTACGGAGCCGTTCCCGGTCGAGGCGGTCGAGGGCACGTAGGGCGAAGATCCCGCTGGCTTCCGGTTGCGACAGCGGCGCGACCAACCTGTGGAATGAGCTCGCGTCAGGCCGCGTCCAAGCTACAGACGGGGCGTCCGATACCAGACTCGACAGGCGACGACAATGACCCATCCAATCGCAGTCTTGATCGCGGTTCTGCTGGCGACTTCAGCGAGCGCGTGCTCGGGGGACGAGGGACTCACGAACCCGGTGGATACGCTGCCCTCGATCTCCGGGTATCCGATCGTGGGGACGGACCAGGCCACCTGGTATGACGACCTGGACGAGATCCCGGCGCCGGCGACCGGAGCTGCCTTTCACGGTCAGAATGCCGATCATCCGGGAACCGCTACCCTCAACAGTGTTCTCAAACAGGCAGGGCTGAAGTGACGAAGCGCTACCTAATCGTGATGGAGGGAACGAGCACCGGCTACTCGGCCTACTCGCCGGACCTGCCGGGCTGCGTGGCAACGGGTGCTACTGAGCCCGAGGTCGAGCAGAGAATGCGTGAAGCGATCGAGCTCCATCTCGCGGGTCTGAAGCAACAAGGGGAACCCGTTCCCGAACCCCACAGCAGCTCTTCATACGTGGAGGTGTCGGCCTGACCCCACGCTCAGGCACTTCCCGACTCAGTCATCGCCAGCGTTCTCATGCGCGAGCGATGATCGATTCCGGAGTCGCGTCGCAGCTTGTCATCCCGGCCGCGTTTGTGCTTCTTCGATTCAGAGCGATCGTCGCAGACGACGTCTACGCCGTCTTCCGGGAGTTCCGAGGGAGGACCCACGATGAGGATCGTCGCCGTGAGTGTCGGACTTCCCCGCGAGGTCACCTGGAAGGGCCAGACCGTGACCACGGGGATCTTCAAGGCTCCGGTCGATGGTCCGGTAGCACTTCGGCGGCATAACCTGGAAGGCGACCAACAGGCCGATCTATCAGTGCACGGCGGGCCCACGAAGGCGGTCTACCTTTACCCGTCCCAGCACTACGATTTCTGGAGGAACGAGCTGGCAGACGATGAGCTCGCCTGGGGCAGCTTCGGGGAGAACTTGACGGTCGAGGGGGTGGACGAGGAATCCGTCTGCATTGGCGACGAGTTCCGAGCCGGAAGCGCCCGCATGGTGGTAACCGAACCCCGCATGCCCTGCTACAAGCTCTCGATTCGGTTCAACCGAGCGGACATGGTAAAACGGTTCCTGGCAAGCCGACGCACTGGTTTCTACTTCGGTGTCGTGGAAGAGGGCATGGTCGAGGCGGGCGATCATCTCGAGCGGGTCGTCGAGCACCCGGCCCGGCTCCGAGTGGCGGATGTCACACGTCTCTACACGACGGAGCGGACGAACGAGGAGCTCATGCGAAAAGCGATTGCGGTGGCGGCCTTGCCGGACAAGTGGCGCATCTTCTTCGAGCACCAACTCCAGACAGCGACGGGGAAGGCTTCGAGCGGCCAGACCAGATCGTCGTGACCTGGTTCGCCAGCGAGGCCTCGAAGACCGCCTTCGAGAATGACCCGCAGTTCGTGGAAGCGGCCAAGATACGCGCCGAAGCCGTCAAGCTCGTCACCATCACGGGTCATTGGCACACTGTTGACAAACGTATATGTTGAACATATACTGCCGCCATGGGTGAGTGGCCCGATGAACTCAGGGCATGTACCGGCTTTGAGTGGAATGCCGGC
>JBDGUY010000326.1:0-2165 GCA_039585935.1 Gemmatimonadota bacterium | reverse complement strand
TCACTGGGTGGCCGTAAAGAACAAGTATTTCCTGATCGCCTACCTGGCGCCGGAGGAAGGTCCACTGTTCGGTGGACTGATCGCGGAGGGCAGGCAAGAGGAGCACACCGCCGGGACCCTGACCTCCCTCCCGGTTCCCGCGGGCAGCGCCGGATTCGAGTTCGAGGCGTACATCGGACCGCAGGAGTACAGCCGCCTCGAGGCCGTGGGACAGGATCTCGAGGGCGTGAATCCGTACGGCTGGAAGTGGCTGCGTCCAATCATTCGCCCGCTCGTCGGCATCGTGATGCTGGTTCTCGGGTGGATGCACGAAACCTTGAACCTGGCGTACGGATGGGTACTCATCCTGTTCGGGGTGATGATGCGGGTCGTCCTGTTTCCGTTGTACCAGAAGTCCATGCGGGCCCAGATGGCCCAGATGCAGGTGCAGCCCCTGATGAAGGAGCTGCAGGAGAAGTACAAGGACGAGCCGCAGAAACTCCAGACCGAGATGATGAAGCTGTACAAGGAACACGGCGTCAATCCACTCGCCGGCTGCCTGCCGATGATGGTTCCGATGCCGATCCTGTTTACCCTGTTCTTCGTGTTCCAGGGCACGATTGAGTTCCGGGGTGTTCCGTTCCTGTGGCTTCCGGACCTGTCGCTCAAGGACCCGTATTACATCATTCCATTGCTCATGGGTGTGTCGATGTTCCTGCTGTCCTGGATCGGGCAGCGTGGAATGGACCAGACCAACCCACAGATGAAGATGATGGTCTACGTCCTGCCGGTCGTGTTCACGGTGATGTTCGCCGGGTTCCCATCGGGCTTGAACCTGTACTACACGACGAGCAATATCGCCTCGCTGCCGCAGCAGCTGTACCTGTCCAAGGAGCGGCAGGCGGCGCGATCCCGCATGGCTTCGTCGAGGCCGGACGACGGCAAGGGTAAGAAGAAGACCGGCCGAAGCAAGCGCGGTGACGACTGATTCGGCGCGAAACACGCGAGATACGATCGCCGCGATCGCTACGGCCCCGGGCCGGGGGGCGATCGCGGCGATTCGCGTGTCCGGTCCCGACGTATGTGCGATTGCCGAAAGAATCGGACTGAAGGACCTGGTACCACGCCACGCGAGCCTGCGCCGCCTCACTCACCCGGATGGCGGAAGAGGTGTGGATCGTGTTCTGGCCACACTGTTCCCCGGTCCGGGATCGTACACCGGTGAAGATCTCCTCGAAATCAGTTCACACGGCGGGGCGCTCGTCCCGCAACTCGTGCTGGATGCGGTTCTCGCCGCGGGGGCGCGACCCGCTCGGCCTGGAGAGTACACACGCCGTGCATACCTCAACGGCCGGGTGGACCTGCTGCAGGCTGAAGCGACCGCCGACCTGATCGAGGCGGCGTCTCCCGCCCTCGCACACGTCGCTCTGCACCAGCTCGAGCGGGGCCTTTCGAGGCGGATCGAGTTGTTGCGGACACAACTCATCGAGGCCCAGGCGCTCATCGCCTACGACATTGATTTTCCGGAGGAAGATGACGGCCCGCTCGACCCGGCGCGGCTCGATGCCGTCGTGTGCACGCTGACCGGCCAAATCGACGGACTGCTCGCGCTGGCGCCGGAGGGCGAGATGCTTCGGGAGGGCGCGCTGACGGTGATCGCGGGCCGGCCGAATGCTGGTAAGTCCAGTCTCTTCAACGTTTTAGTGGGATACGAACGAGCGATCGTCACCGAGCACCCCGGTACGACCCGGGATGCGATAGAGGCGGTCGTGGGAGTCGAAGGGTACCCGTTTCGGCTCGTCGATACGGCTGGCCTGCGCGATGAGGCCGGCCAGATCGAAGGGATCGGAATCGAGGTGGCGAGGAATTATCTGAGCCGGGCTGAGATCGTGCTGTTGTGCGTCGAGGCCGGCCGTCCGCTGGACCGGGAAGAGCAGGAGTTTATGTCGGGTGTTTCTCCGCACCCGGAGTCGGGCCGGGTGATCGTGGTGCGGACGAAGGCGGACAGGCTCGGTGATCCGGATCCGGGTCAGGAACGAGCTGCGGTCGGAGGCGTGCCCGAGGTCCGCTTCTCTTCCGTCGCGGGAACGGGAGTGTCCCGGCTCCGCGAGCTGTTGCTGGATGCGGCCTACTCAGGGCTTCGTTCGCAGGTGGAGGCGCCTCTCGTCACGCGCCGCCGCCATGTA
>JBDGUY010000325.1:0-2175 GCA_039585935.1 Gemmatimonadota bacterium | reverse complement strand
CACGCCTGAGGCGAGCCCGGATGCACCGAGCGGACCACCGGAGTTCTCGGTACCTCCTCCCGATGACGACGACATGCCGTTCTGAAAGCACGGCGGGCACGGACCGGGTCACCTCCAGCCGCCGCCATGTCACAAACAACGACCCATCTGCGCACTCCTGATCACAGGAGTTCAGACTACCGGTCGTTTCAGCGTACCGCCTCGACCGGGCTGAGAAACAACTGTCGAGCACGGAGGTGAAGCATGGCGGAGTCGCAGAAGCTGGTCGTGGTGATCACGGCCGGGATGAATGACGAAAAGGCGTCGGTCGCCTGGAGTGTCGCGAATGGCGGCGTCGCTTCGGGACTCGAAGTCACCGTCTTCCTGGCGGGCGCAGGAGTTGACTGGGCGCGGAAAGGCGCGGCAGAGGGAGCGCAGCTCAACCCATTCGATCCTCCGATGAAGGACATGGTTAGGGGCATTCTTGATAATGGAAGCGGGATCGTGGTGTGCCCACCATGTGCGAAGGTCAGGAACTACGGGCAGGACGATCTCCTGGATGGAGTGGTGCTCATGGGCTCAAAGGCGATCCACGATCAGATCAAGCAGGGCGCGGCGACTTTGACGTTCTGAACGGGTCGTCGGGCGGTCGAGCCCGACGGCTGAAGGGCCTGCCTGGTACTCACCCGGAGTTGACGGGTGGGTCCTGTTTGGCGACGAATGGTCCAAGCGCCAGTGCGAGACGGACGCCCACCGGCGAATCCGGCCGCCGGGGCGCTGTTTGAATTCATCGAGAATTGCACTTGCCCGCAATTCGTAGTCGAATCCATGGTGCGCGACCAGGGCGCGTCGTGCACGATTGCGGTCCGACAGGCGCTCAGGGGGTTGATTGCTGCACATCTTCATCGACGCTGATGCGTGTCCGGTGAAGCAGGAGGTGTACCGTGTCGCGAAGCGGTACGGGCTCAATGTCACCCTGGTCGCCAACTCGTGGATGCGGACGCCGGAGGAACCTGGAATCGCGCTCGAAGTCGTAAAGGACGACTTCGACGCCGCCGACGACTGGATCGTGGACCGGTCCGGACCCGACGACATCGTGATCACGGCGGACATCCTGCTCGCCGGCCGCTGCCTTCAGGAGGGTGCGAGGGTGATCGGCCCGACGGGAAAGCCGTTCACGGATGAGAACATCGGCGCGGCAATCGCCACGCGGGAACTGCTCGCAGAGCTGCGGGTGACGGGCGAGGTCGCGGGCGGGCCGCCACCGATGGACAAACGTGATCGATCGCGCTTCCTTCAGCAGCTCGATCAGGAAATCCAGTCGATCCGGCGCTCGCGTGGCGTCGCCGACGCTTGAACTCGAACCACGTCCCAGGGAACCATGACCGTAGTGCTCGATGATGACAGGCGGGCGCAGCTGATCGCCGAGTTGCAGGCGCTCTACCTGGACAGCTTCGACGAACAGATGAGCGCCTTCCGTGCCGAACAGGTCCTGGATTTCTTCCTCGGTTCCCTGGGGCCGCAGGTATACAACCAGGCCGTCAAGGATGCCCGGGCGTTCTTTCAGCAGAAGCTGGACGACCTGGATGGAGAGGTCTACGAGCCCGAGGGAGTCTGACAGGCGACCACAGGCCCGCCCTGGCCATACTGTTCTGCCCGACCTTCCGCTCCGCGCACCTCCAGCTATAGTGGGTTGCAACGCCCGCAATCTCATCACCAACCGACCGGAGAGATGCTATGTCAGACATGAGTGGCAAGGTCGCCCTCGTCACGGGAGCCAGCAGCGGAATCGGACGTTCAACCGCACTCGCGTTCGCAGCGAGAGGAGCGCGGGTGGCTCTGGCGGCCCGGCGTGAGGCAGAGCTAGACGGGCTCGCAGCGGAGATCGAAGCCGAAGGGGGAGAGGCGACCTTCGTTCGCACCGACGTTTCGGTCGCGGAAGATGTGAGGAGAATGGTCGAACATACGATAGAAGCATTCGGTCGGCTCGATTTCGCGATTAACAATGCCGGGATCGAGGGAGAGTTCGAGGGGATTACCGACTTTTCGGAGGAACTGTGGGACCGGGTCCTGGACATTAACCTCAAGGGGACCTTCCTGTGCCTGAAGTACGAGGCCGCAGCCATGCTCGAGGGTGGACACGGCGGAGCCATCGTCAACGTGGGATCGGTGAATTCGTTTCTCGGGTTCGGTGGT
>JBDGUY010000324.1:0-2182 GCA_039585935.1 Gemmatimonadota bacterium | reverse complement strand
CGGCGGCGGCAATGTCGGGCGGCTCCCCGGCGATCGGCAGCTCGTTCGGCCAGCGCCAGACCGGCTTTCGATCGGCAGGATCCAGGAAGGGTGCACGGTACACCTCCATCTCTTCGTCCGTGAAATCCCGCACTGTGGCCCCCGGAAGGACGCCTTCGATGAACATGTTCTGATTCACCAGCATGTCCCAACCGACCTCGGGAGTGCGGAAACCGCGGAACATCTCGACCATGTCGGCGGGAAAGTCTTCCCAGCTCGGGATCGAGGCCAGCACCGGCTCCATCATCGCGATCGCCTTGATCCGGGATGGGTTCTCCCGCGCGTAGTACAGGCCGAGGCCCGCGCCCCAGTCGTGAATCACCAGCGTGATGCTGTCGAGGTCCAGGGCCTCGATGAAGCCGAACAGGTAGCGGGCGTGATCGAAGAACCGGTACTCGATGTCCGGCTTGTCGGACTTGCCGAACCCGATCAGGTCAGGTGCGATACAGCGCCCGAGATCGGTCAGGTGAGGGATCACGTTGCGCCAGAGATAGGACGACGTGGGCTGACCGTGGAGAAACAGAATCGGATCCCCCGAACCCTCTTCCACATAGTGCATCCTCGATCCGAGGACATCCACGTAACGCGACTCGAACGGAAAGGCTGCTGAGATCTCTCGTGCGGTCATGCTGCCTCCTCAATGTCCAGGATTACGCAGAATCGCCCTTACCATTTGTCTCCGGGGCGTGCCGTCGCAAACGCGGGACAAACATCGGTACCCTGTTCCGGTATTCCACGTAGGCCGATCCGAATCTCCGTTCCAGCTCCGGCTCCTCGACCCGTTTGAGCTCAAGGAGGTGCCCGAGCACGTAGATGGGCGTCCAGATCAAGGTGATCCCCATCGAGCGAAGGAGCAGCCCCACTCCGAGGAGTGCCCCGAACACGCCGGTGATCATGGGATTTCGGACGATCCGATACGGGCCGGTCACGATCAGTTGGTCGGGAGGGTTGAACGGCACCGGTGTTCCACGCGCTTCTAGGAAGCGCACCACGCACCAGCCGCACAGGGCAAGGCCGCCCGTCAGCAGCGGAAGGCCTAAGCCAAAGCCTCTAGCGCCCGGTAAAAGAGCAGGGAGACCCAGCCAGCGATCCGTGTACAGTCCGGCCAGGATGACGGCGGCAAGCGTGCCGCCGAAGATCAGCAGGCCGAGCGGTGTCAGCAGGTCTCGCCGGCGCTTCGGTCCACTTGCCACGGAGTGGAAGTAATCGGCGAGGCTCATCTCGCTTCCCTCAGGACACGCACCGCCTGCCGCCTCCCGGGCTGTGGTGCGTCGCCCACGCGAATCGGTGTGACGTCCGCCGGCGAGTAGCCAAGCGACGCGAGCCGGGCGGTCACAGGAGCTTTCGCCGGTCCCGGTGGGGGCAAGCAGAGCTGGGCACGAAAGTCGATCCACTCGATGACTTCCGGGGTTCCGTCATCGGAGGGCGGGGACGTGGCGCCTCCAGGTCCGTCACGCCCTCGCCGAGGGCGTCCGTAGTACCCGCGAAATCCCAGCCCAGCACCAACGGCGACGCTTTCGCGTGCAGGAACCGACCCACGAGCTTCCCGTCGATCACGATTTGCTCCGCCGGATTGACCGCCGAAGCGATCACCTTGACCCGCACGTCGCCCGGCCCCGGCACCGGCTTGGGCACCTCGATCATCTCGACGCCGCGGCCTGTCACCGCCATCGCTTTCATTGTCTCTTCCATCTGTCGTCCCAAACCCGTTGGTCAGCCCTTGACGGTCCCGTCACCCTCCGAGACGGATTCCGCGCCCAGCAGCACCTCTCGGACCGGATGCGTCCGACGCGACATCCTCCTGACTACAATCGTTGCTGCACGGCAAGGCCTTCAGGTAAGGGTAAATTTCAGCGGTCAGGTGAGGCTCCTGCGTGCCCCAGAAGATATAGTCCAGGTGGAGCTCATCCGTTGCGAACCGCACCAACTCTTCTACGGTCACCCGCTCACCGGTCTCACGATTCAGGTCGTCCAGGTTTCCATACTGCACAGCGACGCCCGCAACTGTCCCTGGCCCGCGTTGCGCGATCAGGGGAAGACTGTTCTGGCGCTGAAACCAGCGCTGTGGAAGGAGGTCCGGCCCTCCGACACCCGCTCCGATCCGGTCGGCGTGCTCGTACACGCTCCGCAGATAGCCGTGATC
>JBDGUY010000323.1:0-2184 GCA_039585935.1 Gemmatimonadota bacterium | reverse complement strand
CTCCATTCGGATCGATCCAGGGTCTCCTGGCGGTATCGAATACGGTGGGAAGACGACTCACGCATTGTGCCGCGTGTATACAGCGGGATGCTTCGAAGGTCACCCTGACTTGCTCGCCGTCGTATGCGCGAAGTTTGCCCATTGCCCTCAATCTCCGGGTAGCTCTGTCTGACGCAGCAGCAGACCGCTGGTAGATACACGCAACTCCCACAGGGCCGTGTCACGAGCCGCGATGAACGAGGCCGAACCGTACTCGGCGTCTACGAGCGGCGCCAGAACCTCCGACGCACGCCGCAGATGGAACAGATCGATCGAGCGAGTTGGAGCCAGCGAATATACCGTGCGCTCGGAGTGCCTCTCGTCGTCCAGGTTCGAGTACCTGCCGGCGACGCGATCCAGTTCGTACGCTGTGTGCAGCCCGAGCAGGTTCGCCACCGACTTCCACTTCAAGATGTGAGCGTCCACGTACAATTCATCGCCCGCGATTTCGAACGCCTCCAGGCGACCGTCCGGGAGACGGAAATGGGCGACGAACCGCTGTTCCCCGTCCGGGACCGTTCGGATCCACGCGGCAGTTTCCTCTCGGGTCAGAGCCGAGTATCCCCGAGTGCCGACGAGCACCGTCACCGCGAGAGCCGAGATGAGCCCTGCCGCGACCGCCGTCAGCAGTGCCAGCAGGGCGCTGAGGTTCCGGCGGCGTCTGACCGAGTGGAGAAAGACGACCAGCAGCACGACGGACGAGAAGCCGCTGAACAGGGCCAGGGCTCCGAGCACGGTCTCGGGACGCATGGGGGCCTCCTCGATAGAGTCCTCTGAGATCCTCCAGAAGACTATCCGATCCGGGTCCGTTGCGCCCGTCGCCGGCCTCGCCCCTCGTGTACGGCAAGCTTAGCTTCCGGCCGTCGCAGTCAGTCACTTCCAGCAGGAGAATGAGCCGGGCCGTGCACGAACGCATCGTTGGTCTGTTTCGCGAGCACTTCGGTACCGATCCGGAAGCCGTGCTGGAGATGGCCGGAGACGGATCGTCCCGGCAGTATCACCGAATCCGCGGGACGGGTGAGATCACGGCAATCGGCGCGGTCGGACCGGACAGGGAAGAGAACCGCGCGTTCCTGTCGTTCTCCGACTCGTTACGACAGGCCGGACTACCTGTGCCGGAGATCTATGCGGCTGACGAATCGGCCGGAGTCTGGCTCGAGGAAGACCTGGGAGATACGACCCTGTTCGATGCGCTGGAAGAGGCGCGAACCCGGAGCAGTGACGGATTTCCCCCGGCGCTCATCCCGGTGTACGAGCGAGTGCTCGATTGGCTACCTCGTTTTCAGATCGAGGGCCACAGGGCGATCGATTACTCGGTCGCGTATCCCAGGTCGGCATTCGATCGGCAATCGATTCTCTGGGATCTCAACTATTTCAAGTACCACTTTCTCAAGCTCGCGCACATTCCATTCAACGAGGCGCGACTGGAGACGGACTTCCGCCGTCTCGCTTCATTTCTTCTCAAGGCGGACACCGACCATTTTCTGTACCGGGATTTCCAGTCGCGCAACGTGATGCTGAGAGGCTCAGAGCCCTGGTTCATCGATTACCAGGGGGGGAGGCGAGGTGCCCTGCAGTACGATGTCGCCTCGCTCCTGTACGACGCCAAGGCCGATCTGCCCGACGCTCTGCGAACGCAGTTGCTCGAGCATTACCTGGAGAGTCTGTCGAAGCACGTGCCTGTGGATCGCAGTTCCTTCATCGAGTCGTATCGAGGATACGTCGTGGTTCGGATTCTCCAGGCGCTGGGAGCGTATGGATATCGCGGCTACTTCGAGCGCAAACCTCGCTTCCTGCGCAGCGTCCCCTACGCCGCATCGAATCTCGAGCGGATTCTCGCTCTGGGCTTGCCGATCCGGGTGCCCGAGCTCACGTCCGTGTTCGAGCGGATCGTCGAGCGGCACGCCCGGCCGGCTGGGGCGACTGTGGAGGGTCCGGGGCTGACCGTTCTCGTCTACAGCTTCAGTTACCGCCGCGGCTATCCGGAAGATGTCAGCGGGCATGGCGGCGGATTCGTATTCGATTGTCGGGCGCTGCCGAATCCAGGCCGACAGCCGGAGTATCGGTCCGTCACGGGACTGGACCCGGGCGTACGCGCGTACCTGGAGGCGCAGGTCGAGACCGGGGTGTTCTGGGACAGTGTGC
>JBDGUY010000322.1:0-2193 GCA_039585935.1 Gemmatimonadota bacterium | reverse complement strand
AAGCAGCCTGAGATCGGCGTCTGGGTGGAGAGCCAGAAGATCGCCTCGATCGGTGTACACCTGAGTCGGTGGGTCACGACGCACGGCTTCGCACTCAACGTGACGACTGATCTCGCCATGTTCGGAGGCATCGTCGCCTGCGGCATGCCGACCGTGAAGATGACCTCGATCGCCGATTTGACCGGCAGGGAAGTTGCTCTCGAAGCAGTGGCTGAACTCTGCGCGGAACAGTTCGGACGTGTCTTCAACCGCCAGTTGCGATCAACCGACGGTACCGATATTGGCCAACGGGATGAGCCAACGAAATGAGCCAACGAGATGAGCCAGTGAGATGAAACTGTGAGATGGGCTATCGAGTCATAGATCACACAGCGGATCTCGGGCTCGACATCGAGGCCGTCGATCTCGGCGATCTGTTTGCGGAGGCCGCACGGGGGTTTGCGAATTGCATCACCAGGATCGGTCGGGTCGAGGTCCGTCGCCAGGTATCGGTCAACGTGATCTCTGATGATCTGGGGAGTCTGCTCGTCGACTTTCTGAGCGAGCTTTTGTACCTGTTCGAGACCGAGGGACTGCTGTTCTCGACCGTTGATGCCCGGGTGGCCGAACACCCCAGGGGTTGGGAGATCGAGGCCTCGGTCGGGGGCGAGGTGTTCGACACCGGCAGGCACCCACTCAAGGTTCCGATCAAGGCCATCACTTATCATCAACTGCATCTGACCCGGTCTGACGATGGCTGGACGGCTCGCGTTATCTTCGACATTTGAACGGGAGTGACGTGCCCAAAGTAGAGCGTATCGACAAATATCGCTGGCGCATCCCGAAGCGCGGGGGCATGCGGGTGGACGGCATCGTCTACGCCAGTGCACGAATGATGGAGGATCTCGAGGGCGATCCGTGCCTCGACCAGGTGGCCAACGTGGCGCACCTGCCGGGGATCATCAAGGCCTCTCTGGCGATGCCCGACATTCACTGGGGCTACGGATTTCCGATTGGAGGGGTTGCGGCAATGGACGCCGATGAGGGAGTGGTGTCTCCAGGCGGCGTCGGCTACGACATCAACTGTGGCGTCCGGCTGCTGCGATCGGATCTCTCTGTGGAAGAGGTCCGGGCTCACATGACTCCTCTTGTCGAAGAGATGTACCGCTCGATTCCAACCGGCGTTGGCTCAGCTCGCCGTGATCTGAAGTTGACGGTCAAGGAGCTGCATGGCGTTCTCAGCCGAGGGGCGGCATGGGCCGTCGACCGTGGTTTGGGGGAGGCGAGGGATCTCGAGTATCTCGAGGAGGGTGGCTGTCTGCCGTGGGCGAAGCCGCGCCTGGTGTCGCAACGGGCCCTGGAGCGTGGCCGCCGCCAGCTCGGGACCCTCGGGTCGGGCAACCACTTCGCGGAGGTGCAGTACGTCGCCGAGGTGATGGATCGGCGTGCGGCCGAGGTGCTGGAGCTCGATGTCGGTCAGGTCGCGGTCACCATTCACAGCGGCTCGCGCGGTCTCGGTCATCAGGTGTGTACGGACTCTCTCAAGCAGATGCAGTCGGCCGGCGAGAAGTACGGCATCCGGCTTCCGGACCGGCAGCTGTGCTGCGCGCCGATCGTGTCGCCGGAAGGGCAGGAGTATCTGGGGGCAATGTCGGCAGCGGCAAACTTCGCCTTCGCCAACCGGCAGGTGATGACCCACTGGGCGCGGCGGAGCTTTGCGGAGGTATTTGGCGACGAGCATCGGATGGATGTCGTCTACGACGTCTGCCACAACATCGCCAAGTTCGAGACCTTCGAAGTCGACGGCAGGAAGCGTCGCGTGTGCATGCATCGAAAGGGCGCGACCCGCGCCTACCCGCCCGGGCATCCTCAGACACCCGAGGCCTACCAGGAGATTGGACAGCCGGTCCTGATACCTGGGGACATGGGACGTTACTCGTACGTTCTCGTCGGTACGGACCAGGCGTTCACGGAGACATTCGGTTCGACCTGTCACGGCGCCGGGCGGCGCCTGAGTCGCAAGAAGGCCAAGAAGGAGGCGCGGGGCAGGGATCTGCTGCAGGAGATGACGGACCGGGGAGTGACGGTGCGGGCGGCGGGGATGGCTACCGTAGCGGAGGAGATGCCGGAGGCGTACAAGGACGTTGCGGACGTGGTAGAAGTCGTCGAGGGTGCTGGGATCAGTCGGATCGTGGCGAAGCTGGTGCCGATCGG
>JBDGUY010000321.1:0-2194 GCA_039585935.1 Gemmatimonadota bacterium | reverse complement strand
GAACGCTTATTATCGGAGATTGCCGAAAAATCGACTCGAATTTCCTACCCTCGTGGACTAGCTGCGGGACGTGCTTTGGAGCTTTTCTCACCAGGAGCCGTTCATTCGCCGGTACTACGCGGCCTCGAGTGAAGACGGGGCGGTGAACGAGTGATGCGCATGGGTCTGATCTTCGACATCAAGAAGTACTCGATCCACGACGGACCTGGCATCCGTACGACGGTATTCTTCAAGGGATGTCCGCTCACGTGCTGGTGGTGTCACAATCCCGAAAGCCGGAGCCGGGACGCGTTCGTGCACTACGATACGTCTCGTTGTATCAGCTGCGGAGAGTGTGTAGATGCCTGTCCCGAGGGGGCTCTTTCGCTGACTGCGGGCGGCATCGTGAGGGATGGCGGACGATGCCGGGACAGAGGTCGTTGCGCGGAAGTATGCCCGGCGGAGGCTCACCGGCTCATCGGGCGGTCCATGACTGTGGGCGAGCTCATGGCGGAAATCGAGAAGGATCGCCTCTACTTCGACGAGTCGGGGGGCGGAGTCACGTTCTCGGGTGGTGAGCCCTTGCTGCAGTGGGAATTCCTTCTGGAGATTCTTCGGGAATGCGGGTTGCGGGATGTTCACCGGGCCGTGGACACGACCGGTGTGGCGGGACCGGAGTCGCTTTTGCGCGTTGCGGCGGAGACGGATCTGTTCCTCTACGATCTCAAGACGCTCGACCCGGATCTCCACGAACGTGCGACTGGCGTCCGGCTGGATTCCATTCTGGCGAATCTCGAGCGGCTTCTTTCCGTCGGGGCGAGGGTGTGGATCCGCGTGCCCCTGATCCCCGGAGTGACGAGCGACGATAGCGTTGAACGGATCGGTACATTCCTGGCCGGCCTGCCGGGGATTGATGCTGTGAACCTCCTGCCTTTTCACCGGTCGGCCCGGGACAAGCATCGCAAGTTCGAAATGCCGTGGCTGGTCGAATCGGACGATGACATCCCGGCCGAGCGGGTACAGGAGTGGGCGGATCGGCTGGGAAGCCGCGGCTTCCCGGTCACGATTGGAGGCTGAGACGGTGAACGACCGAATTGCGAGACTGATGGAGCGCAGCTTTCGCGCCGAACCGAGTATCTCGACGGAGCGCGCGGAGTTGCTCACGCGCTTCTACCGGGAGAACGAGGGCCGACACGCGGTGCCGGTCATGAGGGCGCTGTCCTTCCTCGACCTGTGCGAGAAGAAGACGATCTGGATTGGTGAAGACGAGTTGATCGTCGGTGAGCGCGGCCCCGCACCGAAGGCGGTGCCGACCTTTCCGGAACTGACGTGCCATTCGGTCGAGGATTTGCGAACGCTCGATGGGCGGGAGCAGACGCGGTACCGCACGGATGACGCGGCCGTGGCGATCTACGAGGAGTAGATCATCCCGTACTGGCGCGGCCGCTCGATGCGCGATCGCGTCTTCAGTCACGTGCCGGATCGCTGGCACGATGCCTACGAGGCGGGCGTCTTCACCGAGTTCATGGAACAGCGCGCGCCGGGACACACTGCTCTCGATGGCGAGATCTACCGCAAGGGAATGCTCGAATACAAAGCGGAGATCGCGGCGCAACGCGAACGCCTCGACTACCGCACGGATGTCGACGCCACGCGAAAGGACGAGCAGTTGCAGGCAATGGCCATCGCCTGCGACGCGGCGATCCGTTTCGCCGAGCGCCACGCCGAGTTGGCCGAGCGCATGGCGGACCAGGAGTCCGACGACCGCCGCCGCTCCGAGCTGCTCCAGATCGCACGTGTATGCCGGCACGTGCCCGCGCACGCGCCGCGCGACTTCTGGGAAGCGCTGCAGATGTACTGGTTTCTCCACCTGGGAACGATCACGGAGCTGAACGGGTGGGACGCCATGAATCCCGGTCATCTGGATCAGCACCTCCGGCCGTTCTACGAGCGAGACCTCGAGGCGAACAACCTGGACCGCGAATCGGCGAAGGAGCTCCTGAGTTGTCTTTGGATCAAGTTCAACAACCAACCGGCCCCCCCGAAGGTCGGCGTAACGGCGAAGGAAAGCGGCACCTACAACGACTTCACGAACATCAATCTCGGCGGTCTGGAAGCGGACGGTGGCGACGCCGTGAGCGACTTGTCGTACCTGATCCTGGAGGTCGTGGACGAGGTCCACCTGCTGCAGCCCCAGAGCAACGTCCAGGTCAGC
>JBDGUY010000320.1:0-2202 GCA_039585935.1 Gemmatimonadota bacterium | reverse complement strand
GAAGGGTAGCGGAAACGACGCGAACAAGATCTACCTCTGCAACAGCACCAACGACGAAGGAGACTCCACGGACCAGCGGTGTGCCGATTACGGCAACCCCGACGACTGGGGTGTGATCGACGCCAATGGTACGGACAGCGATGGCGCGTTGCTCGCGGTGCCGGACCCGTGCGGCGACGATGACAGTACGACGACCTGCACGCCGAGGTACTCGGTCTGGGCGCGCGCCCTGGCGGGAAACAAGGCCACGATAACGACCTGCGCCGACGAAGACTACGCGTACGATGACTACAAGGACACGTGGTGCGGCGATAACGGAATCGAGCTGTCCCCCAACAAGGGCCGCAAGGCGCAGGACGTCTCCGACAACCTGCTCTTCATGACGATCACGGTCGATGACTACATCGATGATGGGTACGGCAACAATATCGGGGACCCGGAGCTCGCCGCTTGCATCGACAAGGGTAACGATGCCACCGACGGAGAGCCGGATACCTATGATGTATACCTCTTCGATCGCTGCTTCGAGAATTACTTCTGGAACTACGACAACAACGGCTTGAAGAACCTCGAACTGCGCTTCTACTGGGAGGGCGGTGTCTGATAAGCCCCTTCTTCTGACCTTTTCGAGCCCCGTGCCCGAAGTTCCGGGCACGGGGCTTCGTGCATCCTGCAGTGGTCTCCCGTGCAAAATCTTGCACCTCTGCCGCATGCGGCCGCGTTCTCTCGTCGAACTGAGACTCAGTCGAGTCCAGATGAGTCCCGCAAACCGTTAATTGTCAAGCTGTTAAGGGCACGCGACACGGTACGGACTCCGTGGCCCTCTCGTTGCAGATAGAGAGGTGACGACGTGCGCCTGACCGGCGCGATGAATCCTGCAGCAATGGGTGACGCAATGTGTGTGAAGCGGATCGTCAGTTCTGTCAGCCGGGCGGCAAATGATGAGCGAGGGGCAGCCCTCGTCATCGTGCTCATCGCTCTCGTCGGCCTGACCGCACTCGCGGCAGCGGGAATGGTCACGACCGGCTCCGACCTGAAGATCGCCTCGAATATGGACGCGTCCACCCGGGCGTTCAATGCGGCCGACGCGGGCCTGAAGACGTTCATCGGCTCGAATACGGACGGCTCGAGCGGGGCGACGTACGTGATGGATTCGCTCACGACCGTGACCGTGACGCCCTTGAAGCTGACCGAGATTGCCGGCGGCAGGGTGCTGTATCGGATCACCTCCAACGCCACGTACGTGCAGGCGCCGGGTGACACGGCCCGCAGGTCGATCTCCCAGGTCGCGATCTTCTCGGATGGATCGATCGCCGTTCCCGCATCGTTCACTTCGGCGTCGGGGTTCATAAAGAGCGGCGACGCGGGAGTCATCTCGGGCCAGGACTGGGCACCGTCCGGAGATCCCAAGTGTCCCAATTCGCCCGCGCCAGCCGTGGCAGGCGTTAAGGTTCCGCCCTCGGGATATCACCAGAGCGGTGGCGTCCCAGTGCCGGACGGCGATCCGCCGATCGACGAGGGGCAGACCGGGGAGGAGATGCTGAAGAGCATGGGGCTCGACTGGGACGGCGTGGTGAACGGTGGCCTGATCGCACCGGACTACACGATACCGCCCGATGGATGGCCGAACTACGCAACTCTGCCGGCAGATGAATGGCCGGTGATTTACGTGGAGGACAACATATCCCTCAGTCCGAGCAATTCGGGACGCGGAACGATTATCGTTCGCAACAACCTGATGCTGAACGGCTCGTTCAACTGGGACGGGGCACTCCTGGTGGGCGGGTACATCACGAGCAACGGCTACCAGACGGTGGAGGGCGCCACTGTTGCCGGGTTGAACATCCTGCTCGGCGAGTCGGTCGCGGCGACCGACATCGGAAACGGGAACAAGGCTTTCAAGTACCAGTCCTGCAAGCTGAAGCAGGCGACCCAGGCGGCATTCGGGGGGCTGTCGGAGATGCCGGGCACCTGGTCGGAGACCTTCTGATCCGGTAGCGAACCAGCTCGAGCCCGAGCACAGATTAACGAGGGGCGCGCTTCCGTACGGTGTCGGGAGCGCGCCCTCTCTTCATCGGTCCCTCTTCAGTCAGTTGCGGAACGGTATGTCGATCTCGAGGGGACGCTGCACATCGTACCGGTTGGCCCCGTCGCCGAGCGCGGTCGCGGTGAGCCGGATTGCCCGCACATCGTCGAAGTCCG
>JBDGUY010000319.1:0-2206 GCA_039585935.1 Gemmatimonadota bacterium | reverse complement strand
GGACCAGTTGTCCAGCGTCGCGATGACGGCGCCGAAGTTCGAACCCTGCACCGCGTTGAGGAACGAGTAGCCGCCGATCGTGATGTAGTTCTCGACGCCAGGAGTGTTGCTCAGCGCGAGGTTGATCCGGTCGAGGACATCCTCGGTGCGTTCCATCGATGATCCGTCCGGAAGCTCTACGTTCACGAAGAAGTAGCCCTGGTCCTCGTCCGGAATGAAGCCCCCCGGGATCATCCGAAAGCTCAGGAACATCGCCAGCAAGAGCCCGGCGAACACCACGAGCACCATTCCCGTGCGTCGAATCAGGCCCTTCACGGCGCCCATGTACTTGTCGGTGGTCACCTCGAAGTACTCGTTGAACTTCGTGAAGAACCGGCCTCGCTTCTCAGGCGACGGTCGGAGGAGCATTCCCGCCAGGGCCGGGCTCAGCGTCAGCGCGTTGATGGACGAGAAGACCGTGGCGATCGAGATCGTGATCGCGAACTGCTGATACAGACGTCCCGTGAGTCCCGGCATCAGCGCGGTCGGCACGAACACGGCCAGCAGCACCAGCGTCGTGGCCACGATCGCTCCACCCACCTCTTCCATCGCCTTCGCCGTAGCGGCCCTCGTTTCCATTCCCTCTTCATCGATCAGGCGCATCGTGTTCTCGACGACCACGATGGCGTCGTCGACCACAATTCCGATGGCCAGCACCAGTCCGAACAGGGTCAGGTTGTTGATCGACATCCCGAACAGCTTCATGGCGAAGAACGTGCCGATGAGCGAGACCGGGATCGTGGCGCTGGGGATGACCGTCGTGCGCCAGTCCTGCAGGAAGATGAACACAGAGAAGATGACGAGCAGGATCGCGATGATCAGAGTCGAGATCACCTCGTCGATGGATGCTTCGATGTAGAGGGTCGAGTCGTACGCGATGACCGCCTCGAGCCCCTCCGGGAAACTCTGTTCCAGCTCGGCCATGGCTTCCTTCACGCCCTGCGCCACGGCCAGGGCGTTGGATCCCGGCAACTGGTAGACCGCGATCGCCACGCTGGGGGCGCCACCCAGCTGCACGTACCACGAATAATCCTGCGCGCCGAGTTCAACCCGGGCCACGTCTCGGATCCGCACGATCTCACCCGCCTGGCCCGTCTTGACGATGATGTTCTCGAACTGCTGGACGGTCTCGAGCCGACCCAGCGTGGTGATCGTGTACTGGAAGTTGAGGCCCTCGGGGTTCGGGGGCTGCCCGATCGTGCCGGCGGCCACCTGCACGTTCTGCTCTCGCAGAGCGGCGATCACTTCGTCGGTCGTCAGGTCGCGCGCCTTCAGCCTCCCGGGATCGATCCAGATCCGCATCCCGAAGTCCTTGGCACCCATCCCCTGTACCTTCCCCACGCCATCGACGCGGGCCAGGACATCGTTGATCTGGGTGGTCGCGTAGTTGGATATGAAAATGTCGTCGTAGCGCCCGTCCGGTGAGATGAGGTTGACCATCAGGGTGATCTGCGTGGACTGTTTCTCGGTCTTCACCCCCTGGCGCTTCACCTCTTCCGGCAGAAGCGGCTCGGCGATCGACACCCGGTTCTGCGTGAGCACGGCCGCCATGTCCGGATCGGTCCCGATGTCGAACGAGACCGTGAGCTCCATCGAGCCGACCGACGTGCTCTTGGACTGCATGTAGATCATGTTCTCCACGCCGTTCACTTCCTTCTCGATCGGCGTGGTGACCGTCTGTTCTACGACCTGGGCGCCGGCGCCCGGGAAGGAGGTGCTCACGGATACCGTGGGTGGAGTGATGTCGGGCATCGACTCCACCGGGAGCGTGGGGATCGAGATCGTTCCCAGGATGACGATCACGATCGCGATGACCAGCGCGAAGACCGGCCGGTAGATGAAGAAGCGGCTGAACATGGCCTACTCCCCCTCTCCGGCGCTTTCGTCCGCCTCGGCTCCGGCCTGCTCGCCTCCGGGCGCTTGCATCTGGGCCTCAACGGCCGCCTGCCGCTGTGCCATTTCTTCCTCGGTGAGTGGCGTAACGGGAAGGCCCGGGCGGGCGCGGAGCAGCCCGTTGGAGATGTAGGTGGCATCGGGGTCCAGTCCGTCTTCGACGACGATCGTCCCATCCGGCTGCGGCTGCCCGACCGTTACATAGCGGCGCTCGACAACGTTGCCCTCGCCCATCAGGTACATGTACTTGCCGCCCAGGTCGGTGCCGATGGCC
>JBDGUY010000318.1:0-2437 GCA_039585935.1 Gemmatimonadota bacterium | reverse complement strand
AGAAGCCTCTCGATCTGGGTCGGATTCGGATGCATGGGCCTGGCGCTGGTCCCCGCGATCTTCGTCCGTAGCCAACCGACCACCGACGCGGCCAACCTGCAGGAGCTGAGCCCGAAGAACATCAAGGAGAACCTCCGCGTCCTCATCAAGGGCTTCGGCCCTGTCTTCCGGTCCGTTCCTTTCAGGAAGCTGTGCCTGGCGACCTTGCTGGTGTTCAGCTCGTTCCAACCTGTTCGGTGGCGATGCGGGCGTAGCGGGCAGCTGGCCCGCCCTGTTCGGAACGATCAGCGCACTGTGCACCTGCTTCCTGGTCATTCCCATCGTCACGTTCGTGTCTCAGAGGCTGGGAAAGAGGAACACGTTCCTACTCGCCCAGTCGGTGTCCATCGTCGGGTACATCCTGTTCTGGTGGTGTTTTCGGCCCGGTCAACCCCTGTTGATGCTGGTGCCGATACCCCTATTCGCCTTCGGCATCGGTGCGCTCTTCACCCTCATGACGTCGATGACCGCGGACGTTTGTGATCTGGACGAGCTCAACACGGAGGCCCGGCGCGAAGGCACCTTCGGTGCCATCTACTGGTGGATGGTGAAGTTCGGATTGGCCATCGCCGGGGGGATGAGCGGGCTGATCATGGCCCTGGTCGGGTTCGTCCCGGACGCGCCCGTGCAGGCAGAGGGAGCGATGACCGGGATGAGGATCGCCTACAGCCTGGTGCCGATCACCGGTGCGCTGCTCGCCATCTGGGTCATGCGGAACTACGACGTGAGCGAGCAGAGGGCGAACGAGATTCGGGCCGAGCTGGAGAGACGCCGCGGCAAGACCCTGCTTGCCTAGGCTATCTGGACTGGCAGCCTACTCCTGTTTCTGATAAACGCGCACGTAGTCGACCAGCATCCGCTGCGGGAATACCGTGTCGTCGATCGGACCCCCGGCCCGGCCCCACGCCCCCCCGACCGCGAGGTTCATGATCAGGTGAAAGGCCTTGTCGAATGGCCACTCTCTCCAGCCCTCATGCTCGTTCATGTAGCTGAAATACAGGCTGTTATCGACCAAGACATCGATGCGTTCCGGCGTCCACTCGACCGCGTAGACGTGAAACGCATCGGCCACATCGTCGAGCAGTATGCGGCCTTTGCGCTGTTCCCAGACCTGCCAGTAGTACGCTCGCGTGTGCACGGTGCCGTGCACGTGGTTCATCTGGTAACCGACATGCTCCATGATGTCGATCTCGCCGGAGTTCGGCCACGCGTCACAATCCGGATTCCCCTGCCAGTCGCCCTCATCGCACGTTGTCGCGTAGGCAAACGGGTCGCTCGGCAGCATCCAGATCGCAGGCCAGGTGCCCTGTCCGCGCGGTAGCTTGGCACGCACCTCGAACCGGCCGTAGAGGAAATCGCCTTTGCCTGCGGAGTGGACACGCCCCGAGGTGTATTTCGCGCCCTCGTAGTCTTCATTGTGCGCCTCGATGACCAGCAGGCCGTCTTCGACCCGCAGGTTCTTGGCCCGCGCCGTGTAGGCCTGGTCCTCGTCGTTGACCTTGCGTGGCGGCCACACGTCGATGTTCCACTTCGCATCCTCCAGCTCGTCGCCGTCGAACTCGTCGCGCCATACGAGCTCCCAGGGCGGTTCCGGCCGGTCCTTGTCGCGAACGACCAGAGCGCTCAGGACCGGTTCGCTCGCCGACGCTTCGAAGGCGATGTTCAGCTCGCCGTCGGCTACCAACACGTTCGGCGCCGTGACCGCCAGCGCGGACTCGACCTTGCCGTCTCGGAACAGCACGACATCCAGGTCGTCGATGACGCGACGCCCTTCGGCGAACGTATCGAAAACGCGCTTGCGCGCTTCGAGTCCTTCGGGCTCGGCGAAATGAAACGTGACGTCGTAGGTGCCGTTCGCGACCGGGTGATCGACGCGGATATCACCCACGCGGTAAGTCGTATAGAGAACCGGGTCCTGGGATCCCTTGACGTTTTCCATGCGGCCCGGAGTCCCGCCGCTGACCGACGCCTCGGCTTCGTACCGCGTGCCGTCGATGCCATCGTACGCCGGGCCGCCGACGTTGATGGCCCAGACAACGTCTGCACCGCGCTCGGAGCGATCGAGGTCCGTCCCATCCCTTGGAGTCTCGGTGCCCTCCTGCGTATCCACACAGGCGAGAGCGGCGAGCGGAAGCAACGCGAGGGCAAAGCGTCCGCGAGCCAGATGCAGCCTGTCGATGAGATCCTCCCTCTTGATCACGCAGGGTCCTTTACGAGGATGGTCTCGAGCTCCTCGAGGGAGCGGCCCTTGGTTTCGGGCAGAACCAGGACCACGAACACGAGACCTATGGCGGCAAAGAGCCCGTAGATCAGGAAGGTGGTACCGCTACCGAAGTTGGCCAGCTCCCAGGGGAAGACGAGCTGCACGCCAAAGCTGACGGCGGAGTTGATCAGGCCC
>JBDGUY010000317.1:0-2213 GCA_039585935.1 Gemmatimonadota bacterium | reverse complement strand
GCCAGCACCCGCAGCCCTTCTTCCAGACCCGGCCCTCGCGGCGAGTCGACCGACGTGCGGTTGGCCTTGTCGAAGGAGGACTTGTAGACGAGAGGCACCTTCTTGCGCCGCGAAAACTCGGCCAACGCCCGCGCCATCTTCAGCGCGTGCTCCTCGCTCTCGATCACGTCGGGACCGGCGATCAGCAGCAACGGTCCGCCGCCACCGACGGATACGCCCTCAGCGATGTCGATTGACGACGACGGCATCGGCGGTATCCACGGAGATTCCGTTCCTGATGGCCCGTTTTCTGCGATAGGCCGCAGCCACGAACTCACGGAACAGCGGGTGCGGTTCGAGCGGGCGAGATTTGTACTCGGGGTGGAACTGACAGGCCAGGAACCACGGGTGGTCGGCGAACTCGACGATCTCCACGAACTTGCCGTCGGGAGACATTCCCGTGAAACGCATGCCCGCGGCTTCGAGCTGGGGCAGGAACTCCTGGTTGACCTCGTACCGGTGCCGGTGACGCTCGGAGATCTTGCGCTTGCCGTAAGCCTTGTGCGCGAACGACCCGTCCGTCAGATCCGTGGGGTAGGCGCCCAGCCGCATCGTTCCGCCCATCTCGTCCACGCCCAGCAGGTCTCGCAGTTTGTAGATCACGCGTTGACTCGCGTCCTCGTTGAACTCCGTCGAGTCGGCGCCCTGCAGCCCGCACAGATTGCGCGCCGCTTCGATCACCGCGCACTGCAGGCCCAGGCAGATTCCCAGGTAGGGGACACCGTTCTCGCGGGAGTAACGTACGGCCTGGATCATGCCGGCCACGCCACGGATGCCGAACCCTCCCGGGATCAGGATCCCGTCGACCGTGTCGAGTTCGGCCTTCAGCTTGCCGTTCTCGATCTCTTCGGCCTCGATCCACTTCAGGTTGACCTTGAGGTCCGACGGAACGCCACCGTGCTGCAACGCCTCGTTCAACGACTTGTAGGAGTCCTCGTACGCCACGTACTTGCCGACGATGCCGATCGTCACTTCGTCCTGCGGGTGCTCGATCCGATGAATCAGCTGTTCCCAGGCCGACAGGTCCTTCCTGCGGTATGGCAGGTCGAGCAGCTTGACGATGATCTCGTCGATGCCTTCCTCGGACAGCCGCAGGGGAACCTTGTAGATGTTGTCCACGTCCGCGGCTGTGATCACCGCGTCCTCGCCCACGTTGCAGAACAGCGCGATCTTGCGCTTGATCTCGCTGGGCAGGGGACGGTCGCTACGGCACAAGAGGATGTCGGGCTGGATTCCGATCGCACGCAATTCGCGGACCGAGTGCTGCGTGGGCTTGGTCTTCAGTTCGCCTGAAGCGCCGATCCAGGGCACCAGCGTGAGATGAACGAAGATCGCGTTCTCGCGACCCACGTCGAGCCAGAACTGTCGGATGGCCTCGAGAAAAGGCAGCGATTCGATGTCGCCCACGGTGCCGCCGATCTCGACGATCTGGATGTCCACTCCCTTGGAAATCTTCAGGATCGCTTCTTTGATCTCGTTGGTGATATGCGGGATGACCTGGACCGTGGCGCCGAGGTAATCTCCGCGCCGCTCCTTCTCGATCACCGAGGCGTAGATCTTCCCCGTCGTGAAGTTGTTGTCCTTGCCGGCGGTCATCGAGGCGAACCGCTCGTAGTGGCCCAGGTCGAGGTCCGTCTCCGTCCCGTCGTCGGTGACGAAGACCTCGCCGTGCTGGAACGGACTCATCGTCCCCGGATCGACGTTGATGTACGGGTCGAGCTTCTGCAGCGTGCAGGAGAACCCGCGGCCTTCGAGGATACGCGCGATCGATGCCGCGGCGAGGCCCTTGCCCAGCGATGAAACGACCCCTCCGGTCACGAAGATGTACTTGGTGCCCCTCTTCTTGCGCATTAATCGGCCTCCGTCAACAGCTTGGCGGCCCGTTCCAGATCGGCGGGCGTGTCCACTGGGAACGAGCAGAAATCCGAATCGACGACTTGAATGACGTACCCGGCCTCGAGCGCTCGCAATTGCTCCAGGTCTTCGTCCAGTTCGAGACTCGACGGCTTCATCCGGGTCAGTTCGAACAGGGCCTCTCGAGTGTAGGCGTAGATGCCGGGGTCCTTGCGGAATCCGTCCAGGCCGGCAGGTCTGCCGCTCAGGCGCTCGCTGAAATCGATGTCCATCTCTTTCTGCGGTCCACGGTAGAACGGGATGGGCGAACGGGAGAAGTA
>JBDGUY010000316.1:0-2475 GCA_039585935.1 Gemmatimonadota bacterium | reverse complement strand
CCCCGGGTACCCCTCGGCGTACTTGTTCGTGAGAATCGAGCCCATCGCTTCCAGGACCGCACCGGAAACGAAATTCTCGCTGGCGATCAATTCCAGCCCCTCCCTCTGCCGCCCCGTCTCACGATCCAGGATATCGCGAATCTCGGGATCCGTGCAGGAAAGGTGCTCGCAGGGAGGCGACACATCCGAGCCGCCTCCAGCTGTTGCGGTCCGTTCGTCGATCATCTCACCGCTCATACGTAGGTCCGTCGGCGTTCGTCAGGCCCGCGTCCTCCGCGATTTCAAAGACGTTCAGCAGGGTGCGATAAATCTCGCCGGCCTTCCGCTTCGAACGCTCGAGCGACCAGCCCGCCAGCTCGGAATAGACGTTGATCAGCCCACCGGCGTTGATCACATAGTCCGGAGCGTACAGGATTTCGCGATCCTGGAGCATTTTCGCATGGTGCTGCCGCTTGAGCTGGTTGTTCGCGGCTCCCGCGACGATCTCGACTTTGAGACGAGGAATCGTGTCATCATTCAGGATCGCCCCAAGAGCACACGGCGCGAATACATCCGCATCGACATCGTAGACCTCGTCGGCCCCGACGGCCTCGCATCCAAGCTCCTCGACGCACCGATCGACCTTGGACTCGTCGATGTCCGCTATGAATACCTTGGCGCCCTCCTCCCGGAGATCCTGCGCCAGGAAGTAGCCCACGTGGCCCGCGCCCTGGATGACAACGGAGCGGCCATCCAGTGAGTCGGACCCGTAGCGCTTGAGGGCGCAGGCCTTGATCCCCCGATACGTGCCGTAAGCTGTCACCGGCGACGGATCCCCTGATTTGCCGGCCATTCCCACGACGTGCCCGGTCTCCATATGGATATAGTCCATGTCCTCGACCGACGTTCCTACATCTTCCGCCGTGATGTAACGGCCGCCGAGCGACTCTACGGCGCGGCCGTGCGCACGCATGACCATCTCGCGGTGCGTGGTCTTGTTGTCGCCCACGATCACGGACTTTCCGCCACCGAGATTGAGCCCGGCGACGGCCGCCTTGTAGGTCATGCCGCGCGCGAGTCGCAGCACGTCGACCACGGCTTCCGTATCGGACGCGTAATTCCAGAACCGGGTGCCGCCAAGGGCCGGACCGAGTGACGTATCGTGGATCGCGATGATCCCGCGGTATCCACAGGACGGCTCGTAGAAGAACACGACCTGTTCATGCTCGTGCTCCCCCATGAGATCGAATATCTCGGGCATTACGTCCCGGGCTTTCTCCACATTTACGGCACTTCCGTTGTCGTTCACTCGTCGGCCCCTCGCTCCAGGTACAGTTCTCTAGAAATGATCATCCTGTGAATTTCACTCGTTCCTTCGTAAATCTCCGTCACTTTCGCGTCGCGGAACAGACGCTCAACCGGATACTCCCGGCTGTACCCGTATCCACCGTACACCTGTACGGCCTGCCTCGTCACCCACATCGCCGTCTCGCTGGCAAACAGCTTCGCCATGCTCGACAATTTTCTCTTTCGCTGCTCGTCCGCGCCGTACGCCTGAGCTGCTCGATACAGCAGCCCGCGCGCGGCTTCAACCCGAGTCGCCATATCCGCGAGCTTGAATTGCAGTCCCTGGAAGTCCTTGAGCGGACGTCCGAACTGTTGTCGCTCCGAAGCGTAGTCGCGTGCGAAATCGAGCGCCGCCTCCGCGATTCCGATCGCCTGGGCAGCGATGCCCAGTCGCCCGCCCTCCAGTGCTTCCAGAGCGTAGTGGAATCCCAGACCCGGCTCTCCAATCAGATGCTCCGGCCCGAGTCGAAGGTTTTCCAGCGACACACCCACGGTTTCGGAACCTCGCAGCCCCAACTTCCGTTCCTTCTTCCCGGGCACCCAGCCGTCCAGCTCCGTCGGCACCAGGAATGCACCGATGCCACGAGTGCCTTTTCGATCCGCCGGGTCGTCCGTCCTCACCATCAGCAGAACCACATCGGCGGACGCCCCGTTCGTGACCCACAGCTTGGATCCGTTGAGCAGCCAGCCATCTCCGTCACGCACGGCCTGGGCCTGCAGGGCGGCGGCGTCGCTTCCGGACCCGGCTTCGGAGAGTGAGAACGCTCCGAGCAATTCGCCCCTGGCCATCGGTTTCAGCCAGCGCTCCTTCTGCTCCTCCGTTCCATGTCGCAACAGGCTCTGCGTCGGGAGCGAATTATGAACACTCATCGACACGGCCACGGACGGATCGCCCCAGGAGATCTCCTCCAGCGTGAACAGGTACGTCAGCATGTCCAGTCCCAGGCCGTCGTACTCCTCGGGGATGAGCATGCCGAGGAATCCAAGCTCTCCGAGCCGATCCACGGGTGTCCGGTCGAACTCGTCTTCCTGCTCGTCACGAAGTGCAGCACCCGGACGGAGCACGTCCCGCGCGAACTCGCGCGCGAGACTGCAGATCTGTTTCTGCTCGTCGGTGAGACCGGTCCCTGCGAAGGCTCTACGCATCGC
>JBDGUY010000315.1:0-2228 GCA_039585935.1 Gemmatimonadota bacterium | reverse complement strand
AGGGAATGATATGCGCCGTGACGCCACCGCCCGGCTAGCGGACATGTCCGCCGATGAGCAGGCTCTCCTGAGGCCACTGCTCGAGACTTCCCGCGGCTTCAAGATCACGGCCGCTGTCCTGGGGGGGATCACCCTGTGGGGTGGTATTGCCTACTACCTGCAGGTTCGTTATGGCCTCGGCCGTACAGGACTGAATCGGCCGGGGTACTGGGGCATCTACATCATCTGCTTCGTTTTCTTCATCGGAATCAGCCACGCCGGTACCCTGATCTCAGCCATCCTCCGTGTCAGCAAGGCGGAGTGGCGCCGCTCCATCACGCGCTCCGCTGAGCTCATCACCGTTCTCGTCATCGGGTTCGGCGCGATCCAGCCGATCATCGATCTCGGCCGTCCGGATCGTGTGATGAACGTGCTTCTCCACGCCCAGCTGCTGTCGCCCCTACTGTGGGATGTGATCAGCATCGGCCTCTACTTCACGGCCTGCACCGTCTACCTCTACGTCCCGCTGCTGCCTGACCTGGCGCTCATCCGGGACTCGGAAATCAAGGCTCCGCGCCTGTACCGGTTCCTGGCGGCAGGCTATCGAGACACGCCGCGCCAGAGGGCACGTCTCGAGCGGGCCATCGGTATCCTGTCCATCGTCGTAATCCCCATCGCCGTGTCCGTGCATACGGTGATCGGCTGGATATTTGCCATGACCCTAAGGCCAATGTGGCACAGCACGATCTTCGGACCGTACTTCGTCATGGGTGCAATCTATTCAGGGATTGCCGCGATCCTGGTGGCGATGGCCGTGCTGAGAAAGGCCTACGGGCTCCAGCAGTACTTCAAGGCCGTTCACTTCGACTACCTGGGACGGCTACTCTTGCTGTTCAGCCTCCTGTGGTTCTACTTCACGTTTGCCGAGTATCTGACGGCCTTCTACGGCGGAGAGCCGGCGGAGATGCGAACCTTCTGGGCCAAGATCTCGGGCCCGTTCGCCATCCCCTTCTGGAGCATGGTTGCGGGGTGCTTCTTCATCCCGCTCACGCTTATGTGGCGACGGTCGACGCGCACGCCACGCGGCACGTTCGTCGCCGGGATCGCGGTGATGATCGGGATGTGGCTCGAACGATTCAACATCGTTGTCCCGACGTCCGTCAACCCGCGCTGGGAGGTCGAATCGATCGGATACTACATTCCCTCGTGGATCGAGATGTCAATCATGTCCGCGACTTTTTCGGGATTCATACTGGTGTACATGTTCGCGACCAAGTTCGTCCCGATCGTCTCGATCTGGGAGATCAAGGAGGGACGCGAAGACTCGGTTCAGCAGGTGTCCGACCGAGTGGCGAGCTACCTCCCGGACATACCGACCGCGGTCGCCGGGGGAGAGTCCGGATGATCTCCCGGGGCCGTACGGGCCTGCCCCGAGTCTCGTGTGTGGTAGGGACGCTCGTCTGCATCTCGCTCGGCGGAGCCCCGGCGACCGTAGCACAATCTTCACCGTCCTTCACGGGCGATCCCATATCCGGCAGGCAGATCTTCGTCGATCGAGGATGCGTCAGCTGCCACTCCATCTGGGGCAACGGTGGCACTCTAGGCCCCGATTTCGCCCTCGTTGGCGCCGGTCGGAGCCTCCAGCAGCTTGCCGGTCTGTTCTGGAACCACACCCCGAGGATGATCGACACGGTCCGGGATGAAGGCCTCCCGTGGCCCCTGTTCTCCGAGGAGGAGCTCGCCGACATCATCAGCTACATTTACTACGTCAAGCTGTTCGACGAACCGGGTGATCCCGATGCCGGCGAGCAGTGGTTTCGGCAGAAGCGATGTGGGGAGTGTCACTCTCTCGGCGGGATCGGGGCGCAGAGCGGGTCGGCGCTGGACGACTACGCCCGCTACGTCGCGCCCATTATGCTCGCGGCGGACATGTGGAACGCAGGTCCGGCCATGCGGGCAGCGCAGTCTGGCCGGGCGGTCCCGATCCCCACGTTCGTGGGCCGCGAGCTGTCCGACATTCACGCCTACATCAGACGAGCCTCGAACCTCCGCGAGCGTGACGTGGAGCTACTCGCGTCACCCGACCCCAACGCCGGCCAACGACTCTTCGCGACCAAGCAGTGCGTCCGTTGCCATGGAACGGCTGGTCGCGGGACCGAAGTCGGGCCGGATTTGCGGGCAGCGACCCAGCGATTGCACGTTTCCGAGATCGCGGGCCGACTATGGAACCACTCGTTTCAGATGGCCTC
>JBDGUY010000314.1:0-2229 GCA_039585935.1 Gemmatimonadota bacterium | reverse complement strand
GGGCCCGAGCTCCTGGAGGCGTTCGAGAAGATCAAGAACGTGGATGGGTGGAACGCCGACCACCAGGCGTTCATGGAGCGCTACGAACTGGAGCCCTCGGAAGCCGTAGCGTGGAGCATGTTCCTGCTCAACGTCTGGCGAGGCCTCGAGGCGGACCACGATTACGTGGGGCCCTCGGACGAGCTTACGAATGCCATCCGGGGACTGCTGGTCTACCCGGACAACCGGCTGTTCTACGATCCGCAGGCCTTCTCGTCCGACTTCGCGGCTTACGTCGAACGTGTCTCCCCCGGACCCTATCCGATTGAAGGATTCGCTCACGATACCGGGACGGCTTCGAACACGAATCCACGGGCCGAGGTCCGACAGGCGCTCGAGTCCTACTACGACGCGTTCAGCGATCGGGACTGGCCACGATTCGCCGACCAGTTCTGGCCCGGCGCCATGCTGGCAACGATCTGGACTCCTCCAGGTGAGACCGCCGAGCGGGTGGTCGCGACCTCGATTCCCGAATTTGTCGATCAGGCCCCTCTGGGTCCTGGCAGCCGTGAGATCTTCGAGGAACGCATGACCTCATCCCGGATCACGGTCGAAGGCGATCTCGCCCATGCCTGGGCTGAGTACGACGCCCGCTTCGGAGACCCCGGGGACGTGGCCGAGTGGAGCGGCATCGACGCGTTCACCTTGCTCAGACACGGAGATGAGTGGAGGATAGTCTCCCTCGCGTACGTTCCCGATGTGAACTAGAGCTGGAGGCGCGCATGCGTCGCTCGAGCCCCGCACCAACGTCCGTTCTCGGAGCCTGCATCCTCATCCTGACCGGCACCGGTCTGACGGCGCAGGAAGCCCCCCAGGATCCCACGTCCGACACCGGACTGATCTAAGCCGTCGGAGCCGACCTGTCGTTCCTGAGATCGGCGGAAGACAGCGGAATCCAGTTCAAGGACGGTGGAGTCGTGAAGCCCGGGCTCGACATGTTTCGGGACCACGGTTACGACTGGATCCGCCTGCGCATCTTCCACACTCCCACCGAGCTGCCGAACGATCTCGAGTACACGATCGCACTCGGGCAGGACGCGAAGGAGCGCGGGTTCAGGTTCCTGTTCGATTACCACTACGCCGACGGTTGGGCCGATCCCCAGAAGCAGCCGATTCCCGCTGCCTGGGACATAACAGACATCGGGATCCTCGCGGACTCGGTGCGCGAATGGACGAGCTATACGATTCGCGCGTTCCAGGAGGCCGGCGTCATGCCCGACATGGTCCAGATCGGCAACGAGGTCCGGAACGGGATGATGTGGCCGCTCGGCAAGCTGCCGGACAACTGGGACAACTTCGACAGGTACAAGCGGAAGTAGGCCCCGCGGAACTCGAACCGACCTGACTGGTATTCCAAGCCTGTTTCGCGACTCTCACTTCGCCGCCGGCCCGCCGCGCCGTGCCATGTCGCGGAAAGACGCACGACAGGACGAACTGGAATCATGGCTGGGAAGTTTCTGGATAGATCGTACAGACCTCACAGTGCAGGCATGTCGCGACGCGAGTTCTGCCACCGGACCGGGGTCGGAGTTACGGCAGCCGCGCTCGGACCGCTGTGGGCATCGGACCTCCTCGCTGCAGATCCGTCGGCATCCGCATTCCGCTCCCTTTCCTTTCAGCACCTGCACACCGGCGAATCGCTGTCGGTAGAGTACGTGCAGGCCGGCGACTACGTCGCTGAAGCACTGTCCGCGATCGATCACGTCCTGCGCGACCATTACAGCGGCGACGTACATCAGATCGACCCGCAGTTGCTGGACATTCTGCACGCCGTGGCACGCGATACGGGCACCCGCAGCCCGTTCCGGGTGATCTCCGGATACCGCTCACCCGCCACGAACGAGATGCTCCGGCGCAACGGCAGAGGCGCCGCGCGCAACAGCATGCATCTGACGGGAAAGGCGATCGACATTCGCCTGGACGACGTGGATACGGCGGAGCTGAGGGACGTGGGCCTGGCGCTGGGACGCGGCGGGGTGGGCTACTACCGGAAGTCGGACTTCGTCCACCTCGACACCGGCCGTGTCCGGCGCTGGTAGTCGCTCAGCAGCTGAAATCGCCACGCCCTGGCTGACCGGCCCCGATCAGGGCGGGTACGGGTACCCTACCTCCAGAGCCGCCGCCAGCGCGGCGTCGTGCCCGTAGATATCGTCGTAGAATTGCGGTCGTTCTTCGTCCGCCATCACGGTC
>JBDGUY010000313.1:0-2233 GCA_039585935.1 Gemmatimonadota bacterium | reverse complement strand
CGATCGGGAACCCGAGTATGCAAACGAGGGCGATCCCACGCACCACGGAGTCAGGTAAGTCCATGGCGGGAACCAGGATATCGGCTGCCTGCAGAACGCCGAAGCATACGGCGCCGTACACGGCGGCGACCTTGAACACCTTCCGCCGCTTCAACTCGGCTAACAGACGCTGATAACCCGGGGTCTCGGACATGGCGCCCAAGATCGGCTCTCGGTGCGTGTCGTGGCAAGCGCCTGCCACCGAAACTCGAGGGAATGGAGCACCGTAGGGTCATGCGTCCGACAGCACTTATGGGAAGAGGAGGAGGGGTCGCATGTCCGGTTTCATCCGAGAGGTTCGGCGAACCGTGAGGTCTCTGGCTCGCAGTCCGCTGTTCAGCGTCATCTCCGTGGTGACCCTGGCCGTGGCGATCGGAGCCAACTCGGCCATCTTCAGCGTGGTCAACGGAGTGCTTCTGCGTCCCCTACCGTATCCCGAATCCGATCGCCTCGTCGTGGTCGGGCACACGGCGCCGATCGCGGGCTTCCCGGAGGTTCCCCAGGCCACGGGCACGTACGTGCTGTATCGAGATGAGGCTACGACCCTGGAAGGCCTCACCATGTTCTGGGACGGGACCGTGAACCTGACGGGAACGGGTGAGCCGGAGCAGCTTTCGGCAGCGGGAATCACCGGCACATTCTTCGACGTGCTCCTGACCCCGCCCGTCCTCGGCCGTGGATTCATGGAGGAGGAACTCCTTCCGGACGGAGAGGCCGTAGCGATCCTGAGCCACGGCTTGTGGCAGCGGAGATACGGCGAAGCGCAGGACGTGCTCGGGCAGACCATCACGATCGACGGCGAGAGCCGCCGCATCGTCGGGGTCACACAGGCCGGGTTCGACCACCCGTATGACGCGGACATCGAGATCTGGCTCCCGATGGTGATCGACCCCGAGGATCTCACGACCGGGAACTACAGCTTCAACGGAATCGGACGCCTGAAAGAAGGGGTGACGGTGGAGGCCGCCTACCAGGACATCCGCCGCCTGACCCTTCAACTGCCGGAACGCTACCCGGGTGACCTGATCACGCACGAGATGATGGAGCAGTCGGGTTGGGACGCCCGCGTGGTCACGCTGATCTCCGATGTAACGGACGACGTGAACCGGGCCCTGTGGATTCTGCTAGGAACGGTGGCCGTGGTGCTGCTCATCGCCTGCGCCAACGTGGCCAATCTCTTCCTCGTGCGGGCGGAGGGAAGGCACAAGGAAATCGCGATCCGGAGCGCGCTCGGGGCCGAGCGAGGGGTTCTGGCCAGGAACTTCCTCCGGGAGAGCTCGTTGCTGGCCCTGGCCGGTGGAGTGCTCGGACTGCTTCTCGCGTTCGGCGGGATCAAGGCCCTGGTGGCCCTCGGACCGGACAGCATCCCGCGCCTGGAGGCGATCCAGATCGACGCGAGCGTGCTTCTCTTTACCCTTGGCGTATCGATGGCAGCCGGCATCCTGTTCGGACTGGCGCCGCTGCTCCGGCACACCCGTCCAGATATCGCCGGGGCCCTAAAAGAGGGATTCCGCGGTACCACGTCGGGGCGAGGTGGCGTTCGCGCTCGCACGGTTCTCGTGTTCGGGCAGGTGGCGTTGGCGTTCCTGCTCATGGTCGGGTCCGGTCTCCTGGTGAAGAGCTTCTGGCATCTGAAGAACGTCGACCCCGGGTTCGAGTCGGAGAACCTGCTCACCCTACGCCTGTCGCTTCCGGAGTCACCGTATGAGGACGCAGAGCTGGTCGTAGGCTTCTATCAGGAGCTGGTGGACCGTGTCGGCGACATTCCCGGCGTCCAGATGGCCAGCATGGTCAGCAAGCTCCCTCTGCGATCGCCGGGCGAGAGCCATAGCGGAGTCCTGATTGAGGACCGGCCCGTGGAACCGGGAGCCATGCCACACGTGGCGCTCACCATCCTGACCGGGGCTTCTTACTTCGAGACGATGGGGATCCGGCTGCTCGAGGGACGCCTAATCGAGCGTTCCGACATCACGGCCGGTACAGGTGCGGTCGTCGTGAACCGGGCATTCGCCGAGCACTATTGGCCCGGCGAAAGCGCGATCGGCAAACAGGTATGGCAGGGCATTGCACAGGACATCGAGGAGGAAGAAGACTTCGCATGGCGGTCGGTCGTTGGCGTGGTGGAAGACGTTCGTAACCTTGGACTCTCCATGGAGATACGCCCGATCATCTACTACGCCCTGGCAGGTCCTGG
>JBDGUY010000312.1:0-2237 GCA_039585935.1 Gemmatimonadota bacterium | reverse complement strand
TTCGATGAGCGATGGGACGACGTCGGGCCGATCTGGATGGCCGAAGTCCGGGACGGAGCGTTTCACTTCTTACCATCGCCTTTGGAATAGACAAGTCATGGGACGTATAGACGGCAATAGCGACGACACGGGAATCGGGCCGGCCAGGCTGACGGCGCACGAGTCGAAGCCGGAGGGGACCATCGTGGTCGCAGGGGGCGTCGAGATCGGCGGTCCGGAAGTGATCGTGATGGCGGGCCCGTGCGCGGTCGAGAGCAGGGAGCAGCTGTTGGCGACGGCCCGAGCGGTTCAGGACGGCGGCGCCAGGATCCTGCGGGGAGGAGCGTTCAAGCCCCGCACGTCTCCGTACAGCTTCCAGGGACTCAAGGAGGAGGGGCTCGAGCTACTCGCCTGGGTACGACGAGAGACGGGATTGCCGGTCGTGACCGAGGTCATGGAGACGCGCAAGGTCGAAATGGTAGGCGACCACGCGGACATCCTCCAGGTCGGCTCCCGGCACATGCACGACTACGCCCTCCTGGAGGAGCTCGGGCGAGCGAGGCTTCCGGTGCTGCTCAAGCGCGGCTGGTGCGCCACGCTCGACGAGTTGCTGCTCGCAGCCGAGTACGTCCTCAAGCAGGGCAACGAGCAGGTCGTGCTCTGCGAACGCGGGATCCGCACCTTCGAGCCGTCCACACGAAACACGTTGGACCTGAACGCCATACCGTTCCTGAAGCGGCGCACCCACCTGCCTGTGGTCGTGGATCCCAGTCACGGAACGGGACACCGGTGGATGGTCCCGACGATGAGCAAGGCGGCGCTGGCGGCCGGGGCGGACGGGCTTCTGGTTGAAGTACACTCCGATGTCGAGGCGGCCCTGTCCGACGGAGAGCAGTCGCTCACTCCCGAGGGCTTCCGGGCGATGATGGACGATCTGCGTGGCCTCTGCGGTGTCCTGGGTCGACGGCTGGTCGCTCTGAGCCCCATGGAAACGGCCGGGTAGCCGATGAAGGTACGGGCCGCGTGGCGGCTGTGGCCTGTTATCGTGGCCATCTCTCTGGGCTCTCTGGGGGCGCGACACGCGGAGCCCGTCAGGCTCGGTCTCCTGGTCCCCGGTGGAGAGCTCGGGTTGGCCGCGAGGCGAGGTGCCGAGATGGCCGTGGAGGCGGCCAACCGGGACGGGGGGTTTCGCGGCCGTCCCTTCGAGCTGGTGGTGCGGTCGGTCGAGGGGCCCTGGGGTTCGGGCTCGAGCGAGATCACTGCTCTCGTCTTCGAGGATTCCGTGTGGGCCATTCTCGGTCCGCTGCACGGTCGCAGCGCACACCTCGCCGAGCAGGTCGTCGCCAAGGGGCATGTCGCGCTGGTCTCGCCCTGGGCGTCCGACCCCACACTCACGCAGGCCAACGTGCCCTGGTTCTTCCGCTGCGTGCCTGATGACCGACAGCAGGCGGCGGCGCTCGTTCGCGAGATCTTGGTCGTCCAGCGCCTCGATAGGGTCATGGTCGTCGTCGCGGATTCCTACGACGCCCGGGTAGCGGCGGACGCCTTTGCGACGGAGGCCGGTTCCTCTCTGCTGGTCCGCCGGCCGCTCCCCGAGACAGTCGAGGACCTCGATTCGCTGCTGACCAGACTGGAGAATGAGGATGTCCAGGGCATAGTGCTATTCGGTCAAGGTCCGACGACCGGAGAGCTCCTGCTGAGGTTGCGTGCCCGAGGATCGCCACAACGGCTCTTCACCACGCTGTCCAGCGCCGATCTGGCCCTCTGGGGCTCAGAGCGTTCGGACCTCGAGGGGTTGATCGTTGTCGCCCCCGGTCACTGGGCCACTGCCGAAGGCCGGGCGTTCGAGCGTGCCTTTCGGGCAGCCTACGACCATGCACCGGCCGCCGTGTCGGCGTATGCCTACGACGGCCTGATGGTGATCGCGGAAGCCGTTCGGCGGGCCGGGCTCGACCGGCAGCGGATTCGAGACGCTCTGGCAGACATGGACTTCGGGCGCGGGGTGACCGGGCGAGTCCGATTCGACGACAGGGGGAATCGAGTGGCGGATGTGGAACTGATCGAGATCGCGCGCCGATGAGCATGCGCCCCGCCCCATCCGCGCACAGAGATATCTATCATTGAACGCACTCCTGATCCACCCCGAGTTTCCAGCGACCTTCTGGAGTTTTCAGTACGCGCTTCCCTTCGTGCGGAAGAAGGCGGCACTGCCGCCTCTGGGGCTTCTCACGGTGGCTTCGCTGCTGCCCAACGACTGG
>JBDGUY010000311.1:0-2255 GCA_039585935.1 Gemmatimonadota bacterium | reverse complement strand
TTCGGCGGCTCGTAAGGGTGGAACAGCATGAGGATCGCGACACGGTTCGTGACGCCACCGGCCAGGGCACCGAACAGCACGGTGATCACATCGCGCAGAATCTGCGCCGTCATTGCCGTCACGGTCCGCGTTCCTCGACGCCGATGCCGGACAGCGACCGTTGCTCATTCCCGAACCCGATGGTGGCCGAGAGGCGATACAATCTGAATCCGGTGCCTTCCTCCGGAAGTTCGTCCATCATCGGCTGGCCGCCGCTCACCTCTCCGAACAGGCCCACGTCGGGCACTTCGAAGGACCAGGAACCGGGCAGTCCCGTCGAGCCGGGCAGATCCAGGAGAACTGCGTCGGCCCAGTCGAGCTGGACTCCATCGAGCCACGCCCACACCGTGGCCGGGGCATCGGCGAACGCACGATCCCGGAGAATGAGCAGTCCGTTGCCCAAGGTGTCGGCAAGGAGGAATGCCTGGATCCGTCGATCGGGCGCCGGTTCGTCCAGCAGCCGGGCCCGCTGTCGCTGAATCAGCCAGCCGCTCTCGACGCGACCGCCGGCCTGGAGATCGGCGAATCGCAGGGATTCGCGCTGGCCCGTCGATCCGCTCCAGGAGCTGACCTCTTCCAGGGCGTCGATTTGCACCGGGCCTCCGGCCAGGTCGAGCCGCAACGTGGACAGCTCGCCGCCATCCTCGACTCCCACCCGAAGCGGCCCGGCCGGGAGCACGCGCCACGCGGCGCGTGGCACGGGAATCGAGTCGACGACTCCAAGCACGGACGTCCACGCGTCGCCACCGGCGATCCAGCCGTTGTACTCCATCTGCAGACGATCCGGCTCCGTTCGATTCTCGAACCGGAGATGGACGAGAGACGGTTCCCGACCGAACCCGACGAAGGTGAGCGCCGTGTGATACACCGCCAGAGGCGTGGTGGAAGGCGCTCCTTCGCCCGCTGTCGGCGTTGACCGCTCCTCCGCCGGAGGAGACTCACCGGGACCGCACCCGCCGAGCAGCACGGCCATGCCGATGAGAAGCCTCGTCACGAATCTCCAGGCCGGCATCGCAGACCGGCAATGTGTTTCCCGTATCATCACGCGGACAAGGTATCCGGCGCCTCCGGGTCTGTCACCGATCAGGGCTCGCCGATAAGTTGCCGGGCCCGATATCCAGGTCCCCAGCAGCCTGTGAATCCATGCAACTGTACACGAAGATCTCGATTGCCCTCGTAGCGGGAGTGGTAGCCGGTCTCGCCGCGAACCTGCTCGGGCTCGACCCGTTGAAGAACGTCCTGGTGTTCATCGAGCCGATCGGGACCGCTTGGATTCGGTTGATCACGATGGTCGTGGTTCCGCTCGTATTCGCCAGCCTGGTCGTCGGGACTGCCAGCCTGGGAGACATCACGAAACTGGGTCGAATCGGTGGCAAGACGGTAGTGTACTATCTGGCGACGACGGCAATCGCGGTAACGATCGGCCTGATCCTCTCCAACCTGATCCAGCCCGGGAGCCGCATCGATCCGGCTGCGCTGGAAGGTCTGCGTTCGACCTATATGGCTGAGAGCGCCAGCCGGGTGGAACTGGCGCGCGACGCGCCGGGCCTGATGGAGATCCTGCTCAGGATGATCCCGCGAAATCCGATCGAGGCTCTCGCATCGGGTGATATGCTTCCGATCATCTTCTTTGCCATCTTCTTCGGGGCTGCCGTCTCGGCACTCCCGGCCGAGCGGCGGGAGCATGTAGTCGGCTTCTTCGACGGCGTGAATGAAGCGGCGATGGTGATGATTCACTGGATCATGCGTCTCGCACCGTACGCCGTGTTCGCGCTGATCGGAGCAGTCATCGCCCGGTTCGGACTCGATGTGCTTCAGAGCCTGATGGTGTACAGCATCGTCGTGGTCCTCGGGCTGGTCCTCCAGGTGGCCTTTACCTATTCGCTGGCGATCCGATTCCTCGCCAGGCGGACGCCGCGCGACTTCTTCAGACGTATCCGCGAGGCCCAGCTGATCGCATTCTCCACTTCGAGCTCGAACGCGACGCTGCCGGTCACGATGGAAGTCGCCGAGGAGAAGCTCGACATCGAGAAGGAAGTGTCCAGCTTCGTTCTGCCGCTCGGGGCGACGATCAACATGGACGGGACGGCACTGTATCAGGCGGTGGCGACGATGTTCATCGCCCAGGTGCTGATTGGAGACATCTCGTTAACCGCCCAGTTCGCGATTGTGCTCACGGCTACGCTCGCCTCGATCGGGGCCGCCGGAGTTCCGTC
>JBDGUY010000310.1:0-2261 GCA_039585935.1 Gemmatimonadota bacterium | reverse complement strand
CCGGTCGTGTCGACACCGAACAGGAGAATGTCCCGTCCACCGTCGTTATGAAGCCAGAACAGGTCTTCGCGGCGCGGATCCCTGGCAATCCCGGAGGCCTCGATGAGCGACTCCGGAAGTATCGCCACGACCGTGGCCGGACCGCACGAGAACTCCTGTGGAAACGCGGAATCCTCCCGGGCTGCTCCTTCGGAACAGCCGGAGAGCGAGGTGCCGAGAATGAGGCAGGCGGCCAGGGCTCGCACTGGAATGCCAGGCATCACAGAATCCGGATCACTGTACAACCCGCGAAACCGGGTCCTCGACGACGAGGGGGAGGGATTCCCAAGCGTCCCGAGAGCGGGTAAGGATTTCGATCTTCTCTCCCTTTCTGCAATTCGTACAGAGTGGAACCACATCGGACTCATCGAATGCGCGGTCATCCAGCCGATAGGTACCCGGCGCTCCATCGGCGCGCAGATACAGATTCCGTCCGGCCAACGCCTCCGGGACCTTCCACTCGCCCGACAGTACCCAACCCGCCTCATCCGGCAACGGCCCGGCAGGCCCGATCTTGTCCGGCTTTGATCCTGCCGGCGCGGTCTCGACCTCCCACCCGGCCAGCCGGAGCCCGCGGGAAGCCATACTCGAATCGGCATTTCCCGTCGGCCCCGGCAGCCGCTGCTTCACTTCCTCATCCAGCCACTTCAACTCGACTTCGACGCCGTCCGATGAGCGCTGTGCGCGCTCCAGGTCCTCGAAAGACAGCCACAGGCTGACCGGAGCCGGCGTCCCGGGAGTCAGCCACCGGGCGCCACCCCGGGCATCCGCGCCGTCTGCGCGCAATCGAACTTCCACCATGTCGATCGGCGTTCGACTCCACGCCGTAACCTCGAGCATCAGTTCGCCGGAGAGCTCGTCCCCGATCCAAGCGACCTCGCCCGTGGGGCGGAGCGTCGGCTCCGCCAGAACCCAGGGCGCGGGTCCGGTGCGGATGTCTCCTGGCGGAAGGGAGGCCTGGATCCGGACCTGTGCGGGCCCGTCCACCGCAGCCAGAGCGGCCGCGAATCCGAACACGGGCCCCTGTTCGGTGGATTGAAACAGCAGCGTATTCCAGCCTCCCCCGAGTCGCACGGGGACGGTGGTCTCATCCACCGCATCGATCGGATCACCGTCACGGTCCCTGAGCATTCGCCCGTTTACCCATACACGAACGCTGGTATCGCCGAGTCCGCCCCACGAAAGAAAGAGTGTCTGATCCACCGGCAGGCGGACGTACGAGTGCGCGTACACGAACGCCGGTGGGTCACGATCGGGCAGGAGCGAATCCAACCGGATATCGCTATGGCCGTCCCGCCTTACGAGGGTCCAGGCAGACCCGGCCTGTTCCCGTCCGCGATCCGGCAATACGCCTTCCTCTCCCGGCCCGGTGAGCGGTGATTCTCCGGTGCCCCCGTCAGTCGGAAAGGCTGAAGAAACGAGCCAGCGGTCTATCGGGACCCGGTTCAAGCGCGAATCGTCATCCGAGGTTTGAGCCCTGGCTGCACCGGGCAGCAGGAATGCCACGGCGCAGATGCCGGCCTGCAGGACTCGCCGAATTACGGCAGGTGCTGAGTTTGTCATGTGATGCCGCTTGGTCTCCCGTCGTGCTTGACCCATGAAAGAGCCCGAGTCTAACCTCAATGACGCCATACCGCACCGGACCGCCTGGAGATCCGCTCCCGGCGACCCGCTAAAGGTACCGGCAGTGCATGGTGGAGGTGTCGAATGAAGCGGATCGTGACCCTGAAGGTAAATGGTGAGCCGCACCAGGTAGCAGTCCCGGTTCACTTCACACTTCTGGAGACGCTTCGCTACGGGCTCGGTCTGACCGGATCCAAACAGGGGTGCGACAAGGGAGACTGCGGTGCCTGCACGGTATTGCTGGATGGCGATGCCGTTCTATCCTGCATTCTCCCCGTATGGGAAGCCGAGCGACGCGACGTAATTACGGTCGAGGGCCTGGCTACGGCGGAGGGGCTCCATCCGCTTCAGGAGGCGTTCGACCTGACCGGTGCAGCGCAGTGCGGATTCTGCACACCGGGAATGCTGGCGAGCGCGTCGGATCTCCTGTCGAGGAACGACGCTCCGACGCGCGAAGAAGTCGCCGAAGCGTTGTCGGGGAATCTCTGTCGGTGCACGGGATACACGAAGATCTTCGAGGCCGTGGAGCTGGCGGCAGCTACGATACGCGCGGCGGGGCGGCCCAATGCATCCCGATGAGCTGAATGCCATTCAGGCGG
>JBDGUY010000309.1:0-2261 GCA_039585935.1 Gemmatimonadota bacterium | reverse complement strand
AGCGCTCGTGCAAGCGGGGTACGACGTCTTGCTCGAGACCGGGGGCAGCCTTCCGATCGACGACGTACCACAGGGTGTGCGCCGGATCGTGGACATCAAGTGCCCGGGAAGCGGCGAAGCGGACCGAAACCGTTGGGAGAATCTGGAGCAGCTGCGCCAGGGGGACGAGTTGAAGTTCGTAGTGGCGGATCGGGACGATTACCTGTGGGCGGCGCGTGAGATCCGAAACCGGGGTCTGGAGCGGCACTGCCCCGTACTGCTGTCCCCGGTCCATGGTGTGCTCGAACCTGGAGAGGTGGCGCGCTGGGCAATGTCGGACCGGCTGCCGGTTCGGGTTCAGATCCAGCTACACAAGGTCCTCTGGCCCGGAGTCGAGCGCGGCGTGTGATGGGGGAGGGTCGTGGAGCTCCGGCGGTCGTGCTGCTCTCGGGCGGACTCGATTCGGCCACGACCTTGGCGCTGGCGCAGCGCGATGGCTATAGGGTTCACGCGCTGACCGTTCGCTACGGCCAGCGCCACCGGATCGAAATCGAGTGTGCCAGCCGTCTCGCCGCGGCCCTCGGGGCGGAAGAGCACCGGATCGTGGACGTGGACTTGAGCTTCGTCGGCGGTTCGGCGCTGACGGAACCGGACATCCCCGTGCCCAAGAATCGGCCGATTCGGGAGATCGAGACGGGGATTCCCGCGACCTATGTGCCGGCCCGGAACACGGTTTTGCTCTCGTTGGCTTTGGCCTGGGCGGAGGTCCTCGACTCGACGGACCTGTTCATCGGTGTCAACCACGTGGACTACAGCGGTTACCCGGACTGTCGCCCCGAGTTCCTGGAGAGCTTTCGCCGCTTGGCAGAGTTGGCCACCCGCACCGGGGTGGAGGGGCGGCGAATCACTGTCCACGCGCCGCTGCTCGAGCACTCGAAGGGCGAGATCATCCGCCTGGCAACCGAGCTCGGAATCGATCTGGCCTCGACCCTTTCCTGCTACGACCCGAGCCCGGCGGGTCGCCCCTGTGGCGCGTGCGACGCCTGCCTCCTCCGTGCGAAGGGCTTCCGGGAAGCGGGCCTGGTGGACCCCGTCCTCTGATGGGGATGGGAGGGGTTTGCTCTTGCGGCAGTTCCAGCGCTAGGATGCTCACGGTTTTGGGCACGGCTGCCCCGGAGGTTCCATGGAGAACAAGATCGTTGTGCATATGAAGGACGGTGCGATCCATAAAGGTGTCACCCATGACTTCGCGCCGGAGTCGGAGAATTTCCACATCCTGCCGGCTGAAGGTGGCGGGGTGCCGCTGCGGGTCACCGTGGACGGGATGAAAGCTCTGTTCTACGTCAAGGACTACCTCGGAAACCGGGATTTCGTGGCTCGGCAGCAGTTCGACGAGGCGCGCGAGGCGGGCAAGAAGGCGATCGTGCGTTTCAAGGACGGCGAGGAGATCTGGGGCTATCTCGGGGAGGGGGCGCAGGCCGAGGATACCGGCTTCTTCTTCTTCCCGGCGGACGCGGAGGACAACAACCTCAGGATCTTCGTGATCCGGTCCGCATTGGAGGGAATGCGTCTGATTACCTGAACCGCTTTGGTACACAAAAAAGGTGCAAGTTCCGTCGTCTGCGGTTAGGATTCTTCCAACAGTTATGGTCTTCCAGCCCTGCCCGGGGCCAAGGGAGGATCCGGAATGAACAAGGCGGAAATGGTAGAACGGGTTTCGCAGAGGACGGGAATGTCCCTTCGCGAAACACGGGTTCTGGTCGACGCGATCTTCGATCCGGATCCCGAGATCGGCCTAATCGCCAGGGAATTACTCGTTGGCGGAAAGGTGGCGATCAGCGGATTCGGCACGTTCGAAGCCCGGGCGAGGAAGGCACGCATCGGCCGCAACCCACATACCGGTGAGGCACTCGACATCCCCGCGACCCGTGCACCGGCGTTCAAGGCGGGGAAGCCGTTGAAGGAGACGCTCCGCTCCAGCCACTGATCGGAGCTGCCGGGCTTCGCTTCCGACGCGCCGCCGTGGGTGCCGGCGCGGTAGGTCTACCCCCCCGATGGCCCGAACCAGGCGAGGATCCGGTCGCAAGAAACGTCGTCGCCGTCGCCGCCGACGTCCCGGCAAGCTCCGCACCCTCGTCGCGCTGAGCGCGACGGGCATCGTCGTCCTCGCCGCGGGTTGGCTGTACCTCGACGTCTCGGTTCGGACCCGTTTCGAAGGCCGCCTCTGGTCGACCCCTGCGCGGATCTACTCCGACCCTCTCGTGTTGTCAGTGGGGGAGCGA
>JBDGUY010000308.1:0-2264 GCA_039585935.1 Gemmatimonadota bacterium | reverse complement strand
GTCGGTGTCGACCGCGTAGCGGGCCTTCTGCGGGGTCAGGTTGTCCCGCTTCGTGTTGATCACTCCCTTCGAATCGACGAACCACAGGTTCTCCCGCTTCGCCCCGAGCCGCTCGTAGTGCCAAGCGGTCGCGATGGCCGCTGCCCCCGCGCCCGAGAACACGACCCGGACGTCCTCGATCTTCTTGTCTACCAGTTCCAGCGCGTTGATCAGGGCGGCGCCCGAGATGATTGCCGTTCCGTGCTGGTCGTCATGGAACACCGGGATGTCCAGGCGCTCCTTCAGGGTCTGCTCGATTTCGAAGCAATCCGGGGCGTGAATATCCTCGAGGTTGATGCCGCCGACAGTCGGCTCGAGCATCTCACAGAACCGGATCACGTCGGCCGGAGTCGAGGCATTGATCTCCAGATCGAACACGTCGATGTCCGCGAAACGCTTGAACAGCACGCCCTTGCCTTCCATCACCGGCTTCGACGCCTCCGGTCCGAGATCTCCGAGGCCGAGAATCGCCGTGCCGTTCGAAACGACGGCCACGAGGTTTCCTCGCGCCGTGTACTTGTAGACGTTTTCGACGTCTTTGTGAATCTCCCGGCACGGCTCCGCCACGCCGGGCGTGTACGCGAGCGACAGGTCTCTCTGGGTGGCGCACGGCTTCGTGGGGATGACCTCCACCTTCCCAGGTCTGCCCTCGGAGTGATACTGGAGCGCCACTTCCTTCCGAATCTTGGCCACGGTGCGTTGCTCCGTTTGTTGGTCTGCGTTCTGAAGCCCTTCCCGATGAGGAAGAGGACTGATCGCAGCAGTGCAAATACCCTGCCTCGACGGGGGCCTGGGCGCCAGTCCTTGTCGCTCAGCTTGCACACGCTTCGCACGTCGGACAGTTTCACGACAACCTGCATGAACCGCTGTCCACAGGAGGGGCCGTGAACATCCTTCCGGGCCGAATGATCTACCTGGGCTACGGGAAATTCTGGCGTTCGGACGAGATCGTCGGTCTGCTCCCGATCGAGGAGGGCCGTGGTCCCGGGCGGCGAACAGAAGTGTTCGTCGCCACCCGCGAGGAACCCGTCCTGGCTTCAAGATCCGAGCACACGATTCTCAGCGAAATGGCCAGCATGCCGGACGACGCGGCGCACGCATCCGAAATGCGTTCGGCGCTCGAGAGCCTGCTCGAGGAGCTGGCCGACATGCCTCCCGTCCTCCGACGTCTGTTGAAGCGGGAAGGAGGCCTGGACGCAGACTTCTGGATCCGGCGGCTGCGGGGTCTCGCCGACCGGGAGCCGTCCGAGGACGATCAGCCGCAAGAGGAGCTGTTCGACCAGGGCTGAATCGCCAGAACCGGCGAAACCCTCGTTGGACTGGCCGGTACTCCTTGTCGTGATCCATCTCACTGCATCCCGCAGCGCCCGGCAGTCTGCGTCGGGCGCAATTCGATTCGGTCGGAAGCTCCTGCCGGCTCTGCTCGTCTGCCTGCCAGGCTCGCTCTCGGCCCAGGAATCGGACGATGGTGCAATCTGGAATGACGTCCGCACGGTCGAGCTCGTCGAAGCCGCGATCGATGGCCGGCGGCACACCTGGGGAGACAGCACGCTGCAGGGATTCGACCTGTACGCCGAGGGGCACGTTCATTTCATCGCTGACTTCGGGGGCGGACAGGGACAGCAGGCAGTCCGGGCCGACCAGGTAGCGCTCGACTTCCGCTGGAGACGCGGCCTCGGTTCACTACAGGAAATCGTTGGACGCCGCGAGACAGAGTGGCTTCCGACCAGGCTCCACTATCACGTGGACCATCTTACGCTCGTGGTAGACAACTACGGCGATCGAATCCAGGTCGGGGAGGGGGATGAGATCCGGCACGCTCCGCACCCGCTCGCCCATGACGCCCTCATGCATTACGAGTTCCGGCTCGTGGACTCGCTGGCGATGGAAGTCCTCGGCGAGTGGAAACGCCTGTACCGTCTGGAGGTCAGGCCGCGCGATGCTTCGAAACCGGCGGTCGTGGGCACGATGGACCTGGAGCGAGAGTCCAGCGCGCTCTCCCGGCTCGCTGTCGGCTTCACCCCCGCCTCGTACATCGACCCGCGACTCGTCACCGTCAGCATCGAGCTCGAGAACGGCCTCGTGCATGGCCGGTACTGGCTCCCTACATCGCAGCGCGTGGAAATCCGACGCCGCATGGAGTTCATGGAACTGCCGTTCGGCTCGACGATCAGGGCCAGCTTTCGGGTCCTGGACTACGACCTCGAGCCGCCGGGCCAGGGCGG
>JBDGUY010000307.1:0-2268 GCA_039585935.1 Gemmatimonadota bacterium | reverse complement strand
TGATGACCACCTTGGTCCTTATGGGTTGCGCGTCCCAGGCTGAGGATGTCGAGACGCAGGCTGCTGAGACGCAGACCGCCGCTACTGAGGAAACCGTCGCGGCTGCCGGAACCGACGCGCCGCCGCTGGCACAGCAGGAGAGCAGACCCTTGATGAATCCTTCCAGCCCAGAGATGAATGCAACCGCGCCGGAGAGCTTCACTGTTCGCTTCGAGACCAGCGCCGGCGAGTTCGACGTGGCAATCCACCGGGACTGGTCTCCCAACGGTGCCGATCGATTCTACAATCTCGTCCGGAATGGCTATTACGACGACGTCCGGTTCTTCCGCGTCCTGGAGGGCTTCATGGCCCAGTTCGGGATCAACGGCGACCCGGCCCTCAATCGAATTTGGCGGACGGCCAACATCCCCGACGACCCGGTAGTGGAATCGAACACGCGAGGCCGGATCACGTACGCCAAGTCCGGTGCGCCCAACAGCCGTACCACGCAGCTGTTCATCAACTACGCGGACAACAGTCGGCTGGACGAAATGGGCTTCGCACCGTTCGGCGAGGTCGTGGCCGGAATGGACGTGGTTGATTCCCTTTTTCCTCACTACGGCGAGGGGGCCCCACAGGGAGGGGGACCGAACCAGGGTAAGGTTCAGAGCGAGGGAAACGCTTACCTAAACCAACAGTTCCCGGATCTGGACTATATCGTTCAGGCGACCATCCTAGACGAGGGTTAACCCGCGTCACGGACGGCTGGGCCGGCCACGCCGGCCGTTCGACATCCTCCTCTGCGTGCCTCCAGGCGGCACACCTTCCGGCTGGACGGTGCGTATACCTGCGGTGTGGTCGGCCTGCCACCGTTGTTGCGCTTGCGCAACGACCCCGGAACGATCCAGCCGGGGGCAGGCCCGTCCGGGCCCGCGCGAACAGGAGTGAATCCCCATAATCCGTGAGGGATTGAGGGGATGTCGGGCCCGCTGCGCCTGCATCTTGCAGAAAAGCACCGGGGTCGTGCGTGCGTATGCACGCGAGGGTGAGCCTTTTGAGCCAGGAGAGGGTGGGGAGGAATGCCGCCGGTAGCGGGTCCAGCCGCCGAACGAGGGATTCCGGAGGAGATCGCGAAGCGGGCACGCGTGCTCGTCGTCGACGATGAGCCGCAGAACGTGCGCTATCTCCTGGACGTTCTCTCGTGGGCCGGCTACGAGAACGTAGAGGGCCTGACCGATCCAAATGAGGTCATACCGCGGTTTAAGGAGTGGAATCCCGACCTGGTCATTCTCGACCTGCTCATGCCCGAGATCGATGGCTTCGCTGTCATGGAGGGCATCCAGAGAGAGGTTCCGAGTGATACGTACCTGCCGATCCTGGTCCTGACTTCAGACATCAGTCGCGAGGCCAGACGCCGTGCTTTGGGTTCCGGAGCCAGGGATTTCCTGACCAAGCCCATGAGTCCAACCGAGGTACGCTTCCGAGTGGCCAATCTACTGGAGACCCGTTTCCTGTTTCTGGAGTGTGACCGGCAGCGGCTCGCGCTGGGTACGTTCGAGGGCGACGCGGTGGACCCGCCGGCCACGGTCAACGAGTCCGAGGAGCTCCTGGAGCGCTGGGCGGCGTCGATTGAATACGCCGCGGGTTGCGGCCCAGGACACGCCAAGCGGGTTAGCTGGATGGCCGGGAAACTGGGCGATACGCTGGGGATGCCGGAGACGGACGTGGAGCTTCTGCGTAATGCCACGCTGCTGCACGACCTGGGATCCATGCCCGAAGCCGATCGTGCAGGAGGCCACAACGGCCGCGGCAATGGCACGGACCCTGGCCTGGAGCACCCGGAAGAAGGGGCTAAGATCCTCGAGGGAAGCCGGCTCCCGGTAATTCGGCTGGCACAGGAAATTGTCCTGCATCACCGTGAACGGTGGGACGGGCAGGGTTTCCCCGGTGGGCTGGTCGGTCCCGCGATCCCACTCTCGGCCCGAATCGTTGCCGTTGCCGAGGGATTCGATCAACTCACGTCGTCCGGCTCGGACATGACACCGGAGGAGGCGCTCAGGCAACTGGAGCGTCATTCGGGCCGCCGGTTTGATCCCTCGGTGGTGGAGGCTCTGATCCGATGTTCCGGCGCATCTCTGACCTGACAGCTCGCCCCCTCCGGCACGCTGTGGGCAGCCTCTCACGCCCCCGTATGCCAGGTGCATCCGGCCAGTGTGCCAGGAGAGAGGGCCTTTCATGAGTGTGCGGGCCCGGCTGTATCTTCTGTGTGCCGTCCTGATTGCCGTGCTC
>JBDGUY010000306.1:0-3678 GCA_039585935.1 Gemmatimonadota bacterium | reverse complement strand
GGAGGCCTCCGACAGGATCAGTGCGACCCGTCTGTTTCTAGCCGCGACTCTCGCCGCCCGGACAGGGCATGACTCCCTCGCGGCTGAACTGTTCAGTCGGGTGCCAGCTTGCCCACCCGGTCTGGATATTGTAGACCTTGCGTGGGGACTGCGGACTCAGAGTCATCTGTTTCAGGGCCTCGCGTACCAGTCGATCGGAGATCGGGAGGCTGCCGCCAGGACGTCGCGGGAAGCCGCGCGATTGTGGCAGTCGGCCGAGGCGACCATTGCCCCGGCCGTCCGACTCGCCAGTGAATCGGCTGAATCGAATCCCTGATTCGAACTCCAGAAGGAGGTCATCCGTATGCGGAATCGATTGGTGCTCGCGATCGCCGTGCTCGCCTCGGCAGCGTTGTTGACGCCGGACCAGGCGAACGCTCAGGAAGACATTCCGACGACAGTTACGGTCGGTGAGGGCCGCGGCGTCAACGTCGGTGGCAATCCGCATGCAGCGGGGGCGAGAGGGCGGATTTCACCTGGCTGGAGTGTTCGCTCGGATCGTGCGAACCAGCAGTTCCTGACCGTTGACGGCGAGACGGTCGGAATGGCCGTGTCCGCGGGGCCCGAAGGTAGGCTGAACCGGGTGCACGTGGATGCATCGGCGGGAACCGGCCTCACGGTCGTGATCGCGTTCTACGACAAGATCGCATCACAGCCCGCGATCGACACGCCGGAAACCTACGAATGCAGGAGATGCGGTTCGGTCCTCGTCTGCTCGGTCAGGCCGACCTGCGAAGAATAGGTGACGGGGATGGCGAGGCCGGATCCTTTCCGGTCTCGCCTCACCGTTTGCGGGTCTAGTCGCCCAGCGAGAAGTCGTGGTTCACGACCAGCCGCTCGACGCATTCGGCGGCCGGCATCTCGATATGCATTGAATGCTCCGGCATTTCCTGAGTGGGGTCGCAGACGCACGAATATCGAAGCGCGTATTCCCCGTCGGAGTTTGTCATCGCGATCGCGAGCGCAACTTCCTCCTCGCAACCGTCCGTCCCCATTCGTTCACAGCGCATCAGGACGACCTTCGCTCCGCACACAGGCTGCCCGTCCCGTTCCACGACTCCCGAAGCCTCGAATTCCACTATCAGGGTCTCGGGCCCGACCTGCCCGGTTGGAGAGTCTCCGCACGCGGCCAGCCCAAGTGCTACGGCCAGAAATGCGAGCGTTCGCGCTCCCTGTCTGCGAATGCTCCGGTTGTACATTTGATCCTCCCGGACGACATGAGAGGGGCCTGCATCCAGACTACCGCGGGGCCGTCTCCTGACCGTCACAGCAGGCGGTTTCCGGAATCTTCAGGGGATCTGGAGTCGGGTCGCTTGGACGGGATTCGTTGCGGCCGCGAGACGAGAACCTGTAGCACGGGGGCGACGATTTTGCCTCTCGCAGAAGTGTTGCAGCAGAGCAGCATTTATTGTGGTTTCGTAACACATTGTTATTAATTGAGTTATGGAAATGATTCTAACTGGTCCTGGATCCGGTTTCGGGCACGCTTCCTGCTTGATCACTCCGCGTCCCGCCGTCTCTCCCCCGGGTGCGGTCGGCTGGTGCGGATTTGACGCTGCAGATTGAAGGCGCGCCGTCGGAACGGGGACAAATCCTTCTAAAGCGCCACCTAAGGGCCTGGCCGTTAACGCGGTCAGGCCCTTTTGTATTCGGGTGCGCTGAGACTCGGCGTGGGTCGACTCAATCGGGGGCGACGCGGGTCGCCTGGACGTTGGACATGCTATCGTCGCAGGTGCCCTCGTCACCGAAATAGGTCCAGGTCTCGGTTCCCGTCATGCTGTTTCCATCCGGAGCGACCGTCAGCTGGTACAGTGCCAGCGTAGTTCCCGTGCCCTCGGGATATGACCCGTCAAGCACCAGTTGGTTACCACTGAGCGTTCCGCCGAACTCGTGCGGTCCGGACCCCGGAATCGAGTGCCAGTCGCCGGTAGCCGTGACATCGTTGCCCGTCTGGGTGAACTCGAGCGTGGCCTGCCAGGTTGGCTCGTTATTCCCCTCGCAGATTCCCGTCTCGACCGTGATGTCCACGGTGAAGATCCATGTTCCGGTCAGACTTGTGGACGGTGTCGTGGGGCCTGCAGGAGGGTCGTCATCTCCGCACGCTGCCGAGATGGCTGCAAGGGCCAGGATCGGCATGGTCACCCGGCGCAAAAACACTAGACACATGGAAATCCTCCTCGCTGAAGTCGCGGACTCGGAGAAAGAGGAAGCACCTGAGAATCTAGCGTATCGTGTCTCCTGATCCAATGGTTCCGGGCTGGCGGCTGATCGCACAACAACCCGACCTTCTCGCCTGTTATGGATGGGTGACGGGACGACGGAATCGAGTGGAATCATGACCGAACGCGACGGAAGAAATGTTCTCGGAGTTTCTGGTATATCTGCGACTCGGATTCGAGCACATCACGGATCCGGGAGGATACGACCACCTGTTGTTCGTTGCCGCCCTGACGGCTTCGGATCTCGGACGGGTCCGTCGCCTGTTCTGGCTGGTGACGGCGTTCACGATCGGTCACTCGATAACGCTGGCGCTGGCGACTCTGGACCTAGTGAGAGTCGACATCATGCTGGTCGAGATTCTGATTCCATTGACGATTCTGGCTACTGCTGCTGTCAACGGCATCTCGTGGAGCCTGGGGCAGCGGGCGAAACCGGCTAAGCAAACCGGCACGGACGAAGTCGTCGAACCAGAGACCCGACTCCGTTACCTGCTCGCGGTCGGATTCGGGTTGATTCACGGTCTCGGTTTTTCGACCTTCCTGCGAGCGGCCCTCGGGTGGGAAGAGAGTATTTTCCTGCCGCTGTTGTCGTTCAACGTTGGTCTCGAAGTCGGTCAACTGGCGATCGTCGCGGCGTTGTCGCTGCTGGCTTTCGTTTTGATACGCGGCCTGGGGATGAAGCGTCGGGCCTGGGTACTTGGAGTTTCGGCAATCACGGGGCCCGAGGAAGAGGACAACGATGAACAGGAAGTGGATGCAGCGGCTCGGAGCCTCAGCGATGTGTGCCGCGGGGCTTCTCCTGGCTACGGCTCCGGCGGCCCAGGCCCAGAACTGGCTTCACCCGGATTCGGCCGGACGCACCAACCAGTCCATCTTTCGACCGCTCGAGGACTGGCCGGCGCCGAATGACTACCGGACTGGCTCTGGTGCTCCGGGCAGCCGGTACTGGCAGCAGAAAGTGGACTACCGGATCGAGACCTCGATCGACACGGTGACGCACAGTGTCTCCGGTTCGGAGCACGTCACGTATCACAACAATTCTCCGGACGTGCTGGACTACCTGTGGGTGCAACTGGACCAGAACGTGCGCTCGCTCGAGCACAGTCGCACGTATCAGATCCGCCGGGCGCTGCCCGAGGAGATCGATCCGCGGGCCAGGCGGTGGCTCGGAGTGGATCCGTTCGATGGTGGCTACGACATCACGCGAGTCCAGGTGGTTGGAGACGACGGTCAGCTTGCCGACGCGGCCTACCGCATCAACAGCACCCTGATGAAGGTCTCGCTCCCGCAACCCGTCATGCCCGGTGAATCCACCGAGCTGGAGATCGACTGGAGCTTCCCGGTGGCGGACTTCGGCCGGGGTGGCAAAGAAGAGGTGAGCGACGGCTGGATCTACGAGCTTGCCCAGTGGTTCCCGCGT